>NZ_CAWNJO010000039.1:0-64194 GCF_963874835.1 Vibrio sp. V12_P9A6T4
CCCGTCCGCCGCTCGCCACCCAAGGAACAAGTTCCTCTGTGCTGCCGCTCGACTTGCATGTGTTAGGCCTGCCGCCAGCGTTCAATCTGAGCCATGATCAAACTCTTCAATTAAAGTTTTGTTGGTCCTAAGACCGGCTCAATGAATACTGACTTCAAAACTGCTCTTACTCGAAAGTAAAAAGTAATTTTAAAGCTATTGTTGTTCCAACAGAACAACAATGAATTGACTGTGCCAAAATCAAGTAAACTTGATTCTGATTGGTCACTCAGTTCATTGATAAATCTTTTTGATTATCATCAACGAGTGCCCACACAGATTGATAGGTTTATATTGTTAAAGAGCGTTCTTCTCTGGCTTGCCGAGGCTTCCTTTGAAGAGGCGGCCATTCTAGCGAGATAATGGGAAGTGTCAAACACTTTATTAAATTATTTCGTCTTACTGATTTGACCTACTGATTGGCTGGCTAATTGGGCTTAAACCCTTACTGGCTGTGCCGTGTCAGTGAGGCGGCATTATAGGGAGAACGAAGATGAGTGCAAGCGGTTTTTAATAAAAAATAAGAAAAACATCTATTTTGTTTAAATAGCAGCCACAAAGCGTCAAAAGAGAGCATTTCGCTCTCTTTTGATAGGCTTTAATCTCTCTCGATCTTAAATAAAAGCGTAGGCATCAGCAAACATGTGATCGCTTTTTGCATTTTTGTATTGGGTAAACTGTTCTCTTGCTGCTCCAGCCATATCAAAACGACCTGCAATATAAATGTCGTACGCTTCTAACGACTCGAAATCATCATTGATCGCTTGGAGTACATTGCCAACCTTGCCATTCCAACCTTCATCAGCCGTTTCAACAACAGGTACAAAGTGGATGTTCTCAAATTGCTGAGCAATCTCACTCAGTTCTGTTTTTGCATAGAGTTGGTAAACGTCTTTTGCTCCCCAGTACAAATAGATAGCGTTACTTTTTTTTTGGCTAATACAGTGATCTAAAATCGAGCGTACATAGCTAAAACCTGTTCCTCCAGCAATGAGTAGTAGAGGGCGCTCATTTTCTTTTACCCACGCATCACCGTGAGGTGCATCTATATTGACTAAACCCTTGTTGCTTAATGCCGTTCTCATTTTCTCAACCACTTCCTGTGCATAAGCATTGTGCTCGGCGGCACCAATGTGCAACTCTAGTTCACCAGTACGGCAAGGGCTGCTTGCGATAGAAAATGGACGTTTATCTTTCTCACCCATTTCTACCATGAGATATTGCCCAGCTTTAAATGCAAGAACACTTTCAGGTTGGAGGATGATTTTATAAGTATTAGAGGCTAATGGCTCAATTGACTTTACTTTACATTGGGTGGTCATGTTTTTCCTCTGGCTTACTCTACAAAAGTAAGTACTAAGTTACTTGTTGCAAAGGCTTGGCAAGGGAATATCCAACCTTGTCGCTGCTCTTCGTCAGTCAACATCGGTTCTAAGTTATATTCCACTACACCTTCTAATTTTCTGCACATACACATAGCGCATGCACCTATTTGACAACGGTGTGGAAAAGAGATGTTCTTGTTGAGCGCAGCTTCCAACACCGTTGTACCGTCTTGCACTTCAAAAGTATCGCCTTTCGGCAGCAAGATCACCGTATAAGTCATAAAATACCTAGCTCATCCCAGAGCGAGTCTATTTTGGTGACGACCTCGTGATCTTTTTGGATTGGCGTCCCCCACTCTCGCTGAACTTCACCAGAGAGTTTGTTGGTTGCATCCAGCAGGAGCTTGGAACATTGCCCTTCATTAGCTTCTATACGATCAGTATCTCGAGACGGATCCATGCGCGTGGTTATCGCCCAAATCACATCATTCCAATCTCGGATATTCACATCATCATCACAGAGCACAACAAACTTCAGATTTGAAAATGTCTCTAAAAATGCCCATATCTTTTTTAACAGCTCTTGAGATTGACCAGCGAACGCTTTGTTCATGGATACAATCAAGAAACCATCATTAGAAAATGGCACTAAATAGATATCAACAATCTCAGAATGCTGTGCTCTAAGCTGATCCAAATGCTCAGCTTTGATCTGAGGAGCCGTTGATGGGGATGACTGTTGTCTTGTACCGTCACTCTCAACATCCCATTTAATGGTAGCATCTAAGCCCATTTTGGAGCCTAGCCCCACCACTGGAGAGGCAAAATCAAGTGAATCAATCGGTGTATGTTCGATGAATAAAGTGTCTCGGACTGGGTCCATATGTGTTGTCATTGCATTGATAACTGAATTCCAATCACGAGCATCGACTGATTCATCGCACACCACCACATATTTAGTGTACATAAACTGGCGAAGGAACGACCAAACTCCCATCATGACTCGCTTTGCATGACCAGGGTATTGCTTTTTCATCGTCACCACCGCCATTCGATAAGAACAACCTTCCGGCGGCAAATAGAAATCGACGATTTCAGGGAACTGTTTTTGGAGTATAGGTACAAACACTTCATTTAACGCAACACCAAGCACAGCTGGTTCGTCAGGTGGGCGTCCGGTATAAGTGCTATGGTAGATAGGATTGCTGCGCATTGTGATATGCGTAACCGTAAAGACACGATGCTTTTCAACTTCATTATAGTAACCCGTGTGATCACCATAAGGCCCTTCGTCAGCATATTCGTTTGGATCTATGTAGCCTTCCAGCACAATTTCCGCACTAGCAGGCACATCTAGATCATTACTGAGCGATTTAACCACTTCTGTTTTACTGCCTCGTAGCAATCCCGCAAAAGCATATTCAGAAAGCGTATCTGGCACTGGTGTCACCGCGCCTAAAATGGTTGCAGGATCAGCACCAAAAGCCACTGAAACGGGGAAATTCTCTCCGGGGTGAGTGTCCATCCAATCTCTTAAATCTAGAGCACCACCACGATGCGCCAGCCAACGCATGATGACTTTGTTTTTACTGAGTTTCTGTTGGCGATAAATCCCGAGATTTTGTCGCTTCTTGTTTGGCCCTTTAGTGATCGTCAGCCCCCAAGTCAGAAGAGGAGCAACATCATCGGCCCAACAACTCATCACTGGGATTTTGTCTAAGTCAACATCGTTGCCCTGCCAAACAATCTCCTGGCAAGGAGCCTTGCGTAGTCGTTTGGTTGGCATGTTGAGCACTTGCTTAAATAAAGGCAATTTATCGATAGCATCTTTGAAGCCCTGTGGTGGCTCGGGCTCTTTGAGATAAGCCAGTAATTTGCCGACTTCCCTTAACTCTTGGACCTCTTTACGCCCCATGCCGATCGCGACGCGTTTTGCGGTGCCAAACAAGTTAGTGAGCACGGGAACCGTATAACCGATCGGGTTTTCAAATAGCAAGGCAGGACCTGCGGCACGCAAAGTGCGGTCGCTAATTTCCGTCATTTCATAATGAGGGTCAATCGGGCAAGTAATGCGTTTTAGTTGGCCTGTTTTTTCCAGATGGTCAACAAATTCACGTAAATCCTTAAAGCTCATAGGCCTACTACATCGCTGATTAAACTGCAGGCAGTATAACAAAAACAACCCATTAACGATCCCCAAATTTCATAGGGTTATTGAGAGAGAGCTTGCAAAATACCACGACTTTTCACCTGAGAATTACTCACCAGTAAATCCTTTAGCCAGCGGCTGTGTCCTTGCTCGACCAAAGCAGTGGCCACTAAATTGACCTCTTCATTGATTGACATTTTGGCTATCAGAAAGTCGCGGATATCAGAACGCATGGGGCTGATGCGAACTAATGCCTTAATCGCTTGTACTTTTAAACTTGGATTTTCACTGGCGGCCATGATCTGTTTTATCGCAAATTCATCGCTTACGCTGGCTAATCGTGTGAGTTCCTGCTGAATGGAGAAATCGACCCGCATCAGCCACAGGAGTTTATAGATTTTAGGATCTTCACTAACTTGAGCTAATCGAACCATCACTTGTGTGGAAGGCAACCACCCGGTCACTGGCTCTGATGTCAGTTGCTCAGTGAGCGCAGCTAAAGCACTTGGGGATAGTGTATCTAACTCGCGGATCAGTAACGTTTCGCGAATTTTTACTTGATATTGAGTCCCTGACAACCATGTTTTCAGTACTAGCTCTTGGCGCTCCGCCTTCACCAAGAAATCGAGAATGGTTTGTTCTTGCCGCCAACGCTTTAATAAACGGCTGGCTATCGCAGAAGAGTCAAAAGCTGGAGTTGAGAATTCATAGCCTTGTTCTTTTTCAACAACTTGGTAAGTGGGTGCAAGCGCTTGCTGCTCTTCAATGAATATCACCATATTCGGCGTTATGGCGAGATCCAACTGCTCGATTTTTTGCAGCAACAGAAAACGTGCGGCTTCTTGCGGTAATAGCGCTAAACGTTGTAATGAAAAACGCAAAGAATCAAATTCATCATGTACCGCGTACTGCAATAACTCTGCACTTTTATGGCGAATTTGTTCTTCCTGAAGCCATTTCTGAGCTGTATCAGACGTTATTTCTATAGAGGCAGCACTTGGCCACGCACAAAATAAAAATAGCGAGAGGAGAAGCGACGACAACATTCCTTGTTGCATTTTAACCTCCTTGTAACATTTGGCCTATTGTGGAAGGTTAATGGGTTAAATGCAAACAAAAACGCCACCGATAAACGGTGGCGTTGGTCATACTAAACTTAGCGTCTATTATTGACGGCGCATCGCATCAAAAAACTCATCATTAGTTTTCGTCATCGCGAGCTTATCAATTAAGAATTCCATTGCGTCACTTTCACTCATTGGGTGAACGATCTTACGCAGAATCCACATTTTTTGTAACTCATCAGGTTTAGTAAGCAACTCTTCACGACGAGTACCGCTGCGGTTGAAGTCGATAGCAGGGAAGACACGTTTTTCCGCAATTTTACGGTTAAGGTGCAATTCCATGTTACCTGTACCTTTAAACTCTTCGTAGATAACTTCATCCATTTTAGAGCCAGTATCAACCAGTGCCGTCGCAATAATCGTTAAACTACCGCCTTCTTCTACATTACGAGCCGCACCGAAAAAGCGCTTAGGGCGTTGCAATGCGTTGGCATCCACACCACCAGTCAATACTTTGCCAGATGACGGGATCACTGTGTTGTAAGCACGAGCTAAACGTGTGATGGAATCAAGCAGGATAACGACATCTTTCTTATGCTCAACCAAACGTTTTGCTTTTTCGATCACCATTTCTGCCACTTGTACGTGACGTGAAGCTGGCTCATCGAACGTAGAAGCAACCACTTCGCCTTTCACAAGGCGTTGCATTTCCGTTACTTCTTCAGGACGTTCGTCAATCAGTAGCACCATCAACACGCAATCAGGATGGTTGTTAGCAATACTTTGCGCGATATTTTGTAGCAACATGGTTTTGCCCGCTTTTGGCGGAGCAACAATCAAACCACGCTGGCCTTTACCAATCGGAGAGGCAAGGTCTAGAACTCGTGCCGTAATGTCTTCTGTCGAGCCATTACCACGCTCCATGATCATACGTTCATTGGCATGCAGTGGAGTTAAGTTCTCAAATAAAATCTTGTTACGTGCATTATCCGGTTTGTCGTGGTTAACGGTGTTAACTTTTAACAATGCGAAATAACGTTCGCCTTCTTTTGGTGGGCGAATTTTGCCGGATACTGAGTCACCGGTGCGTAAGTTGAAACGGCGAATTTGGCTTGGTGATACGTAGATATCATCAGGGCCAGCTAAATATGAACAGTCGGCGCTACGTAAGAAACCAAAACCGTCTTGAAGAATTTCCAAGACCCCATCACCAAATATATCTTCACCACTTTTTGCGTGCGCTTTTAGGATGGAGAAGATGATGTCTTGTTTTCTTAGACGCGCTAGGTTTTCGAGGCCTAGGCTCTCACCAAGTTTCACAAGATCAGACACAGGTCTGTTCTTCAATTCTGTTAGATTCATTGTGGTGGATACTTGTTTAGTCAAAATAGGATCTATTTTCTAGTTAAGATGGATTTTGGTCTCAGGATCGACCAAGAAGTGAACACTTGTCTAATTAACGTGCGATAAACTAGCACTAAATAATAGCCTAGTCTAGAGTTTGTTTCTTTTCAAAAAAACAAAGCCGTGCATCAGAAAATGTACGGCTTTGCGATACCTGTTATAGGTTTGCGTCCAAAAACTCTTTCAATTGAGTTTTTGATAACGCACCAACTTTCGTTGCAGCGACGTTGCCATTTTTGAACAGCAGCAAGGTTGGGATGCCACGAATACCAAACTTAGGTGGAGTACCTGCGTTGTGGTCGATATTTAATTTACCGATAGTCAGTTTGCCTTCGTACTCGCTAGCGATTTCATCCAAAATTGGCGCAATCATCTTACAAGGACCACACCATTCTGCCCAAAAATCAACAAGAACAGGGCCTGCAGCTTTGATTACATCGTTCTCAAAACCATCATCTGTAAGCTGCAAAATCTTATCGCTCATCTTCCACTCCAATATGTTTTTCTGCACTGATTATAAGCTAACCAGTAAATAGATGCTCTATTGGAATGTATTTACTTTCGTATTGCAAGCTTAAGCTGATATTCTATGGCGATGAAAAAGACACATATCACAGAGCAAAAGTTCGCCGATTTGGGATTACATCCTCAAGTTGTTGAAGGATTGGAAAAAAAAGGGTTCGATTACTGTACCCCGATCCAAGCCTTGGCGTTGCCGGTACTGCTCACCGGCCAAGACATTGCAGGCCAGGCCCAAACAGGGACTGGTAAAACGCTTGCGTTTCTCGCTGCTACTTTTAACCACTTACTAACAACCCCTGAACATGAAGGGCGAAAACCGACGCAGCCGCGTGCCATTATTATGGCCCCGACTCGTGAGTTAGCGATTCAAATTTATAACGACGCCGAACCTCTGATTGCCAGCACTGGCATCAAAGCCGCGCTGGCTTACGGTGGTGAAAGCTACGATAAGCAGTTGTCTAAACTGCAAGATGGTGTCGACATATTGATCGGTACAACAGGACGTATCATCGATTTCTACAAACAACACGTGTTTAACTTGAATAATATTCAAGCAGTTGTGCTAGATGAAGCCGATCGCATGTTTGACCTTGGTTTTATCAAGGACATTCGTTTTCTGTTTCGCCGTATGCCTGAACCTAAAGAACGCCTGAACATGCTATTTTCAGCCACGCTTTCTTATCGCGTTCAAGAATTGGCGTTCGAGCACATGCATAACCCTGAGCACGTGGTTGTTGAACCAGAACAAAAAACTGGCCATCGCATCCAAGAAGAGCTGTTCTACCCGTCTAACGAACATAAGATGGCGCTATTACAGACACTGATAGAACAAGACTGGCCAGATCGCGCCATCATTTTTGCCAACACAAAACACCGCTGCGACTCTATTTGGGGTCATTTAGCTGCAGATGGGCACCGTGTCGGCCTGCTAACGGGTGATGTACCGCAGAAGAAACGTGAAAAGATCCTTGAGCAATTTACTACCGGTGATGTCGACATTCTTGTTGCAACCGATGTGGCAGCGCGAGGCTTACACATTCCTCAAGTCACACACGTATTCAACTACGACTTACCTGATGACTGTGAAGACTACGTGCACCGTATTGGTCGTACAGGTCGAGCAGGAGAGAGTGGTCATTCGATTAGTTTTGCCTGTGAAGAGTACGCCATTAACCTAACCGCGATTGAAGAGTATACCGGGCACGCAGTTCCTGTTTCTGATTACGATGCATCGGCGTTGATTGAAGACTTACCACCGCCAATTCGTCTGCGTTCTCGTAATCCTCAGCAGCGCCGCACTAATAACAATGGCCCTCGTACTGGCAACCGTAAGCCACAAAGTCGTCGCCCACGTCAACCGCATCAAAGTAATAAGGGTTCGTAATCCATTTATGAGTAAAGCCGTCTCCTCGCCGCTCTACGCTGCCATCGACCTTGGGTCGAACAGTTTTCATATGCTCATCGTGCGTCATATTGATGGCAGTGTACAAACGATGGCCAAAATAAAGCGCAAAGTACGCTTGGCCGCCGGGTTAGATGATAACAACGCTCTTAGCCAAGAAGCGATGCAGCGAGGATGGGACTGCCTCAGTTTATTTGCGGAACGACTGCAAGATGTACCCGCCAGCAATATCCGTATTGTTGGCACTGCCACACTGCGTACAGCCACCAACGTTGAGCTGTTTTTAACTCAAGCCAACCAAATACTCGGCCACCCAATTCAGGTTATTTCCGGTGAAGAAGAGGCGGCCACTATCTATAAAGGAGTGGCGCACACTTCAGGTGGCTTAGGACGACGCTTGGTTGTCGATATTGGTGGGGCCAGTACTGAACTCATCATTGGTGAAGGGTTCGATGCCAAAGCGTTAACCAGTTTAAAAATGGGCTGCGTCACTTGGCTTGAGCGCCATTTTAAAGACAGACAGCTTAACGCGGCTAACTTTAATCGAGCGATCGATGCGGCAAAACAGACGTTAGCGCCTATCCTTGAGCAGTACACACAGTTAGGTTGGGATGTGTGCGTGGGTGCCAGTGGCACAGTACAAGCGTTGCAAGAGATTATGCTGGCGCAAGGGATGGATGAGGTGATCACTCATACCAAACTAAAACGCTTGCAAAAACAAGCGATGCTCGCCGATCACTTGGAAGAGCTTGATATTGAAGGCTTAACTTTAGAGCGAGCGTTAGTTTTCCCAAGTGGCCTATCGATTTTAATTGCCATCTTTGAACTGCTCGAGATTGAATCGATGACTTTAGCTGGCGGCGCATTGCGTGAAGGCTTAGTGTATGAAATGGTCGAAGAGCTGCGCCAAGATGACATTCGAACGCGTACCATCAATAGCGTTCAGGTGCGATATCAAATTGATGTTGACTACGCCAAGCAAGTGGCTCAACTTGCCCAATCGCTGCTCAAACAGTGTGGGGGGGAAGATTGGATTGCGGAACCGCAAGCTGAAATGCTGCTCACTACCGCTGCACAATTGCATGAAATAGGGTTAGCGATTGATTTAAAAAAAGGCGGTGAACACAGCGCCTACCTGTTACAAAACCTCGACTTACCCGGCTATACCCGTGCACAGAAACACTTTCTAGGCGAAATTGCTCGTCGTTATCGCGAGCAGCTCTCTTCATTGCCAGAGCAGTACGCTCTGTCGGGCAACAGCGCCAAACGGGTGTTACGTTTACTGCGCCTTGCCGTATTGCTCAGCCATCGTCGTAACGAGGCACTACAGCCTAAATTTACACTGCAAGCTCAAGGTGACCAACTGACTCTTCGGTTATCCGCCAAATGGTTAGCGGCCAATCCTCTCACCACCGCCGAGCTGGATATTGAAGCAAACCGTCAAAGCGACATTGGTTGGCCACTCATTATCGACCCATCATAGTTATAAGATGCAGACACATAAAAAAGCCCGAGCAGCACTTGCTCGGGCTTTGATTTTCTATCTTCCTAGTATAATAGCTTGCTACTCCACTACTGAACATTTCAACTACTGAGCATTGATCCCAACGGTTCGAAAATCAGGGTTGACCGCTGTCAGCTTCCGGATCAAGTAATTGAGCAGCACACCGTACATCGGCACAAACAGGCCTAAACTGATCACCAGTTTAAAACCATAATCGACCAAGGCAATTTCGGTCCAATGTTCAGCCATGAATGGATCGGGGCTTTGATAGAAAGCAATCGCAAAAAAAGCGACCGTGTCTAATGCATTACCAAATAACGTAGAACATGTTGGCGCAACCCACCACTGCTTCATCTGGCGCAGACGATTAAACACATGCACATCCATAATTTGCCCTAGCAAATACGCCATAAAACTGGCAATCGCAATACGCGCAACAAACAGATTAAACTCATGAAGCTGAGCAAGCCCTTGGAATTGACCTTCAAAAAATAGTACCGAGAGTGCATAAGAAACAATCAAAGCCGGTAACATCACTAAGAAAATGATTTTACGGGCCAACGCTGCACCAAAAATGCGTACAGTGAGATCCGTTGCCAGAAAAATGAATGGGAAAGTAAATGCGCCCCAAGTGGTATGTAAACCGAAGACAGTAAAGGGCAACTGAACCAGATAATTGCTTGATGCGATAATGATCAAATGAAATAGCACTAAAAGTGCCAAAGCTTTGCGCTGCTGCGCAAGGGTAAAGTAACTCATTGTGTACCTTTTTAGTTTGTTTTGGGGGCGAGGGAACCCAAATCGAAGAATTAGTCTTGCATTAATTTATAGGCCTAACACGCGTTCATATTCAAATCACGAGCTTAGCGGCGGGCGATTATACAGCAATAAACCCCCTCGACAAGCCTTGAAATAAGAGCAAACGTTTACCCATTGAAGAAAATATCACCGTTTTAAAATTCCCCTTTCACAGCTAAAGGCCGACCTTTTTGTTGTAGACATCCATGGGAACGTGCTACTCTTCGCCTCCATTTTTTCTGGCCTTATTTTCATTTTCTAGGATGAAACTCTCTGGGTCAGTGCTATCTTTTAACATGCTGATAGACGCAAATATCAGTATTCAATCCTAACCTAACGTGGAACAGAACAGATGGGCAAAGGTACTCTTTATATCGTCTCTGCACCCAGTGGTGCAGGCAAATCAAGCTTGATCTCTGCGATGTTGGAAACCAACCCAACCTATGCGATGAAAGTCTCTGTTTCACATACCACACGCGGCATGCGCCCGGGCGAACAAGATGGTGTTCATTACCATTTTGTACAAAAAGAGCTGTTTGAAGAGTTGATTACTAAAGGTGAATTTCTCGAACATGCTGAAGTATTTGGCAACTACTACGGCACCTCTAAGGTATGGATTGAAAATAACCTCAACAAAGGCATTGACGTTTTTCTTGATATTGACTGGCAAGGCGCGCGTCAAATACGCGACAAAATGCCGGATGCAAAAAGTGTGTTTATCCTTCCTCCTTCAAAAGAAGAATTGGAACGCCGCTTGAATGCTCGTGGTCAAGACAGTGAAGCCGTCATTGCTAAACGTATGAATGAAGCTCAAGCTGAAATCTCGCATTACACCGAATACGACTATGTCATCATAAATGATGATTTCGATGTGGCATTAATGGATTTCAGAGCTATTTTACGTGCTGAACGATTGAAGCAAGACAAGCAAGCTGCTAAATATAACAGCATGCTCAACGCGCTACTGGCGGAATAATCACCCGCTCAAACAAGGCAAAGTCTATCGCTAGTATAAACAAAGATTAGACTGTATACTTTCTCGTCATTTAAAAATTTTTAGTTAACTATTTGGAGTTCTCATGGCACGCGTAACTGTTCAAGACGCTGTTGAAAAAGTGGGCAATCGTTTCGACCTAGTTCTGATTGCGGCTCGCCGCGCTCGTCAAATGCAAACTGGCGGTAAAGATTCATTGGTGCCAGAAGAGAACGATAAGCCAACCGTTATCGCTCTGCGCGAAATCGAAGAAGGTCTTATCACGAAAGATGTGCTTGATGCTCGTGAGCGCCAAGAGCAGAAAGAGCAAGAAGCCGCAGAATTGGCCGCCGTAAGCAGCATCGCTCACAACCGTTAATTCTGCCATTCAAATTCAACAACCTTCCGGGCCTATAATTTGTATCTATTTGATAGCCTTAAAGACGTTGTCCAAGAATACCTAACAGAGCCTCAAATTGAGGCTCTGCGTCAATCTTATGTGGTCGCACGTGAAGCCCATGAAGGGCAAACCCGTTCTAGCGGCGAACCTTACATCATTCACCCAGTTGCGGTTTCTCGAATTTTGGCTGATATGCGCCTTGATTTGGAAACACTACAAGCAGCGTTATTACATGATGTCATCGAAGATTGCGATGTCACTAAAGACGATCTTGAAGCGCAATTTGGTCACGCCGTGGCGGAATTGGTGGACGGGGTTTCTAAACTCGACAAGTTGAAATTTCGTGATCGTAAAGAAGCCCAAGCCGAGAACTTTCGTAAGATGGTGCTGGCAATGGTGCAAGACATTCGCGTTATTCTCATCAAACTTGCTGACCGCACACACAATATGCGTACCCTTGGCGCATTGCGCCCGGATAAAAAGCGCCGTATTGCCCGTGAAACGTTAGAGATTTACGCGCCTCTTGCTCACCGCTTAGGGATTCATAACATCAAAACTGAGCTAGAAGAGCTTGGCTTTGAAGCATTGTACCCAAATCGTTATCGCGTATTGAAAGAAGTGGTAAGATCCGCTCGCGGTAACCGCAAAGAGATGATCCAACGCATCCACAGTGAAATTGAAGGCCGCTTGCAAGATTTCGGTTTGAAAGCACGCGTGGTCGGCCGTGAAAAGAACCTGTTCTCCATCTATAACAAGATGAAAACCAAAGAGCAGCGCTTTCACACTATTATGGACATCTACGCTTTTCGAGTCGTGGTCGACACTGCAGATACCTGTTACCGTGCATTAGGCCAAGTTCATAGCTTGTACAAACCTCGCCCGGGACGTATGAAAGATTACATCGCCGTGCCCAAAGCGAACGGCTACCAATCTTTGCATACCTCGATGGTCGGCCCACACGGCGTCCCAGTTGAAGTGCAGATCCGCACTGAAGACATGGAACAGATGGCCGACAAAGGCGTGGCTGCTCATTGGTCTTACAAAGGTAATGGCGAACGCACTGGCACCACCGCGCAAATTAAAGCACAGCGCTGGATGCAAAGCCTACTTGAGCTACAACAAAGCGCTGGCAACTCGTTTGAGTTTATTGAGAACGTTAAGTCGGATCTTTTCCCTGATGAAATCTACGTCTTCACCCCCAAAGGCCGCATCGTTGAGCTGCCTGTCGGGGCAACTGCGGTTGATTTTGCCTACGCGGTACACACCGATGTCGGTAATACCTGTGTTGGAGCTCGTGTTGATCGAAACCCTTATCCGTTAAGTAAATCACTGAAAAACGGCCAAACGATTGAAATCATCAGCGCACCTGGGGCTCGCCCTAATGCCGCTTGGCTCAACTATGTGGTCACGTCTCGCGCTCGTACTAAGATACGTCAAGTGCTTAAAACCATGCGCCGTGAGGAATCGATCACACTTGGTAGACGTTTGCTCAATCACGCGCTGGGTGATCTTTCACTCAGTGACATCAGTGACGAGAACATTAAGCATGTGATTGGTGAGCTTAAAATGGCCACGGTCGATGATCTGCTGGCCGCGATTGGTTTAGGCGAACTGATGAGTATTGTCATTGCGCGTCGTCTGCTTGGCGATGCTGATGAGCTGACCGAAGTGGAAAGCAATGATGGCAAACCGAAAAAGAAACT
This sequence comes from Vibrio sp. V12_P9A6T4, assembly GCF_963874835.1. NCBI lineage: Bacteria > Pseudomonadati > Pseudomonadota > Gammaproteobacteria > Vibrionales > Vibrionaceae > Vibrio > Vibrio sp. V12_P9A6T4. The sequence continues at coordinate 13,284 of NZ_CAWNJO010000039.1, forward strand.
GCCGATCCGCGGCGCTGAAGGTATTTTGCTCACGTTTGCTAACTGCTGCCACCCCATCCCAGACGATCACATCATTGCGCATGTATCTCCGGGTCGTGGTTTAGTGGTGCATCGTGAAACCTGCCCTAATGTTCGTGGCTACCAAAAAGAGCCGGATCGTTACATGGCGGTTGAGTGGTCTAAAGATTACGACCAAGAGTTCATCACCGAACTGAAAGTGGACATGCAAAACCACCAAGGTGCGTTAGCGGAACTGACGAATGTAATCTCGAAAACAGGTTCCAACATTCATGGCCTCTCCACCGAGGAGCGTGATGGACGTTTGTATACTGTCACTGTGCTGCTGACCACCAAAGATCGCATTCACTTAGCAAACATCATGAAAAAAATTCGTGTGATGCCTCATGCACTGAAAGTGCGACGCCGGAAAAATTAAACTATCCAAATAAATAAAACCCCTTGCGGCTAACCACTCATGGGGTTTTTTATTTTCCGACACCCTACCCCCATCTTGCATTTTAGGCGTCACTATTCAAATTAACCGATGGTCTGCCGCTTATCGACCATTACATGATTTTATGCTGTACAAAAAAACAGTTCGATGGTTGAATAATAGATAACGATACTGTTAATGAGCCCTGTTATGTCACAGCTACTGTCCGCGATTCCTCTCACCTCACTCTCTGGCGTGGGCGCTAAAGTGGCTGAAAAACTGGAAAAGGTTGGCTTAATCAGTGTGCAAGATCTGCTGTTCCATCTCCCTTTACGTTATGAGGACCGCACACGGATCTACCCTATTGCTAAATTGCATCCCGGGCTTTGGGCCGCCGTGCAAGGTAAAGTCATGGCGGTGGATACGGTTTTTGGCAAACGCAAAATGCTCACAGTAAAAATAAGCGATGGTAACGGCACCATTACGCTGCGTTTTTTTAACTTTACGGCTGGGATGAAAAACAATTTTGCTGAAGGTAAGTTAGTGCACGCTTACGGTGAAATTAAGCGTGGTGGATTCGGCCTTGAAATTGTTCATCCTGATTATAAATTTTATGCTCCTCAGCAACAGCCAGATGTCGAAGCTAACTTAACACCCGTTTACCCAACAACCGATGGCCTGCGCCAACTCACGCTACGCACACTTACTGATCAAGCATTAAGTTTACTCGACAAAGCCGCCGTACAAGAACTGCTACCTGCTGGGTTATATGATCACCAAATTACGCTCTCTGAAGCGCTGCACATCATTCACCGGCCGCCACCGGGCATTAACCTGCAACTGTTTGATGAGGGGAAACATCCGGCGCAGGTTCGCCTAATTATGGAAGAGCTGTTGGCGCAAAACCTCTCCATGCTGGCTGTGCGCCATCAAGGCCAGCAAGATATCGCATTGCCACTGGCTGGGTCAGGCAAACTCAAACAACAACTGCTTGCACAACTGCCTTTCTCTCCCACTAAAGCACAAACACGTGTTGTGACAGAGATCGAAGCCGATCTGGCACAAGCTCACCCCATGATGCGTTTAGTACAAGGTGATGTGGGCTCAGGGAAAACCTTGGTCGCTGCATTAGCCGCCGCACGAGCTATCGAACATGGCTATCAAGTAGCATTAATGGCACCGACGGAATTGCTGGCCGAGCAGCACGCGATTAACTTTGCCAACTGGTTTGAAGCAATGGGCATCCAAGTCGGCTGGCTGGCGGGTAAATTAAAAGGCAAAGCGAAAGAAACAGAACTGGCTCGCATTGCCAACGGTGAGGCAAAAATGATAGTGGGTACTCACGCTCTTTTTCAAGAACAAGTTGAATTTCATCACCTTGCGCTCGTCATCATTGATGAACAACACCGCTTTGGCGTCCACCAGCGTTTAGAACTGCGTGAGAAAGGAGCGAAGCAAGGCGCGTATCCGCACCAGTTGATCATGACCGCAACGCCGATCCCACGAACTTTAGCGATGACTGCTTACGCTGATTTAGAAACCTCCGTTATTGATGAACTGCCACCGGGACGAACGCCCATTCAAACTGTCGCAATCCCAGATACAAAGCGTGATGATATCGTCGAGCGCGTACGTCATGCCTGTTTGAGTGAAGGAAAACAGGCTTATTGGGTCTGTACTTTGATTGATGAGTCTGAGGTGCTAGAAGCGCAAGCCGCCGCCGACACAGCGCAAGAACTACAACGCACTCTGCCCGATGTCAAAATCGGTTTGGTGCATGGCCGAATGAAGCCAAGCGAAAAACAAGCGGTGATGCAAGCCTTTAAAAACAATGAACTGCACTTGCTGGTTGCCACAACGGTGATTGAGGTTGGCGTTGACGTGCCGAATGCGAGCTTGATGATCATCGAAAACCCTGAACGGTTGGGCTTAGCGCAGTTGCACCAATTACGCGGCCGCGTAGGTCGAGGCTCTGTCGCCAGCCATTGCGTATTGCTCTACCATGCACCACTATCGAAAACCGCGCAAAAACGCTTGGGTGTACTGCGTGAGAGCAATGACGGTTTCGTAATTGCTCAGCGAGACTTAGAAATTCGCGGTCCGGGTGAGTTGCTTGGTACCAAACAGACCGGCCTCGCGGATTTCAAAATTGCGGATTTAGTCCGTGACCAAGGTTTAATTCCTGAAGTACAGCGCATTGCTCGCTACTTACACGACCATTATCCAAGCCACGCGACCGCCATTATCGATCGCTGGTTAGGAGAGAAGGACATCTACGCCAAAGCATAAGATTGTTCGTTCTGTATTCCCCTCTCCCTTACACAGCAAAGCAAACGTTTGCTTTCTTGCGTAAACCCTCTATAATTTCGCCAATTTTTTTTAGTGAACTACTCACTTATCCAGTCCGAGCAGATTCTGATTAACAGCAATCACAGATGACGTGTCTGCTCCACTTAGTGCTCCCACTCAGCGAACGCTAAGACAACAACGCACCATTAGGAAAACAGTATGACTATCCACAACGCTTCGCGTAAGTCTGATTTGGTTTATCAACTCAACGATAGGCCACCGCTACCCCAAACCATTTTCGCCGCTTTACAACATTTGCTAGCCATGTTTGTTGCGGTCATCACCCCTTCGCTTATTATTTGCCAAACACTTGGTGTTTCTGCCGAACAGACTAACACCATCATCAGCATGTCGCTGTTTGCATCTGGCTTATCCTCCTTTATCCAGATCCGCACCATTGGCCCGATTGGCTCCGGTTTACTTTCTATCCAAGGCACTAGTTTTAACTTTCTTGGGCCAATTATTGGCGCAGGCTTGTCATTAAAAGCGGGTGGTGCAGATATAAGCACTATGATGGCGGCGATCTTTGGCACCATTTTAGTCGCCTCTTTTGCTGAAATCCTATTATCACGAGTGCTGCAATACGCGCGCCGCGTGATCACGCCGCTGGTGTCGGGCATTGTGGTTACCCTGATAGGCTTAACACTGGTACAAGTTGGTTTAGTTTCTATGGGTGGCGGCTATGCTGCGCTCAGCGATGGCACTTTTGGCAGCTTAGACAAACTGGCATTGGCGGGAACCGTGCTTGGACTTATCGTGCTGCTCAACCGCTCAAGTAACCCATACATTCGCGTAGCATCGATTGTGATTGCGATGTTCGTCGGTTATATCATGGCCTACTTGATGGGGATGGTGAACACTGATTCACTGAGTGAAACTGCCCTGATTGCCCTACCAATACCTATGCAGTTTGGTTTAGGTTTTGATTGGTCACTCTTTATTCCTCTGGTACTGATTTTCTTGATCACCGCATTGGAAGCGATTGGTGATATCACCGCCACTTCTGAAGTGTCGGGCGAGCCTGTCAAAGGGCCGATTTACATGAAGCGTATTAAAGGTGGTGTGCTGGCTGATGGTTTGAACTCCGCGCTGGCGGCGGTCTTTAACAGTTTTCCCAACTCGACCTTTAGCCAAAACAATGGCGTAATTATGCTCACCGGGGTTGCCAGCCGTTATGTGGGTTACTTTATTTCCGCCATGTTGGTGTTGCTCGGCCTGTTCCCAGGCGTGGCAAGCTTTGTACAATTGATTCCTGAACCGGTACTTGGCGGTGCAACCATCGTCATGTTCGGCACCATTGCAGCCGCGGGTGTGCGTATTATTTCCCGTGTGGATCTCGACCGCCGCGCGATTTTAATCATGGCACTGTCGTTTTCGATGGGGTTAGGCATTGCGCAAAAGCCAGAGATTCTGCAATTTATGCCCGAGTTCATTAAGAGCATTTTTTCATCCGGCGTAGCGGCTGGCGGTATCACCGCCATTTTGCTCAACTTGCTACTACCAGAAAAATTGCCACGCGAAGAAGAAGAACTCGAAGAGATCAAAACCAACTGATTGCATGGATGGGCCCAAAAACGTCGGTCAGTCGCCGAAAGGGCATCAACCGCAAAAACAATGGGCTCAACTGAGCCCATTGTTTTATTTAGTGAATAAGCCCCTATTTGGTCGGGAAGCTCAGTTGCGCTTTGAGTCCACCTTCACTGCGGTTACTCACCACAACGCTGCCATGATGCTGGCTAACAATCCGTTTCACTATCGCCAAACCAAGCCCTGTGCCTTCACTGCCGCGCGCGGTATCACCACGCGTAAAAGGTTCAAACACTTTACTCACTTGGCTAGGATCAATACCCGGGCCATTATCCTCCACACAAACCCAAGCCATTTTGTTATCTGCGGTACTGCCCGTGCTCACCTTAACCCAACCATTGCCATAACGAATGGCGTTCACCACTAAGTTGCTCACCGCGCGTTTAATGGCGATCGCATTGCCAAAGGCTGGCTGCATTGGTAAATGCAGCGCGGCATCGATTTTGATCTCGTAGCCCCCTTCGGCAGTGGCGACATCATTGGCGATCTCATTGAGATCAACGGCGGTAAAGGTCTGTTTATTGACGGGTTTAAGGTAGTCCATAAACTGACTGATGATCTCGTTACACTCTTCCGTATCACTGATGATCCCTTCGGCTAGATAACTCTCTTCTGGAGACATCATTTCCGTAGCTAAGCGAATACGAGTCAGCGGTGTACGTAAGTCGTGGCTAATCCCCGCCATCAATAATGAGCGATCCTCTTCAAGCGCTTGGATCCCTTTCGACATTTGATTAAACGCCAACGTCACCGCACGAATTTCAGAAGCGCCTTTGAGCGGCAATGGGGGCGGGTTCTCGCCTCGGCCAACGGCTTTGGCGGCTTTTTCTAAGGCAATTAAGGGACGATTTTGTAGACGAATAAACAGCCATCCCCCTAAGACGATCAGTAACGCCATCACCAAACTATTGTGAAATAGTGGCGCAAAATCCTCTTTTTGCAGCTCAGAGAGAGGGATGCGTATTAATGACCCTGGAAAAGAGTCCACTTTCATCCATAAAATATAACTCTCTTTACCCAAAATCATCCGCACATCGGTCGGCGAGCCGAGCTCATTGCTCATCTCCTCGCTCATCAAATCAATGCTGATGGCATCGTGATACTCTTGGGCCATCTCACTCTCTTCACTATGAATGGTGACGCCCAATTGTTCTAACACTCGGCGGCGCTGTAAGGCGTCCATTCCCAGCTTCGATGTATTATTCGCCGCATCGTCCAGCATTAAGTTGATCTCATGGCCCAAAATCTTATTGAACTGCTGCAAACTGGGCATCAAAGCATAGTTAAATACGGCGTAATAAGAATACACTTGGCTGGCGATCAGCAATGAAAAGAAGAGCAAAATCGATTGAGTAAAGGAACTGCGAATGCGCATAGGAAAACCCGCTATGAACGTACTATCAAAAAGGCGACAAAAAAGCTCCTGTGGGTTAACCGACAGGAGCTGATTGAAATTTAAGACTCTTTACCATCTGGAACGAAGACGTAACCTAAGCCCCACACCGTTTGTATGTAGCGTGGTTTGCTTGGATCCACTTCAAGCATGCGACGTAAACGCGAGATTTGTACATCAATCGAGCGCTCCATTGCGGAGTATTCACGCCCTCTTGCCATATTCATCAACTTATCGCGCGACATTGGCTCACGCGCATTGGTGACTAAGGTCTTCAATACGGCAAATTCACCGGAAGTGAGCGGCATCGGCTCATCGCCACGGAACATTTCTCGGGTACCTAAATTCAGGCGAAACTCACCAAACTCAACCACCGATTCTTCAGCACTTGGCGCGCCGGGGGCTTCAATCACTTGGCGGCGTAGCACGGCTTTGATTCGCGCCAGTAGTTCACGCGGGTTAAACGGTTTGGGCAGGTAATCATCCGCACCCACCTCCAAGCCAACAATACGATCCACTTCGTCGCCTTTGGCGGTCAGCATTAAAATCGGCAACATGTTATTGGCGTTACGCAAGCGGCGGCAAATAGACAAACCATCTTCACCCGGTAACATCAAATCAAGCACCATTAAGTGGAAGTTTTCACGAGTGAGCAGGCGATCCATCTGTTCGCTATTGGCGACACTACGCACCAGAAAACCTTGCTCTGACAAGTAACGCTCAAGCAATGCACGTAAACGCGCATCATCATCCACCACTAAAATTTTATAGTTTTCTTGCATCTGAGATCCCACCTAATTCTGAGCTTCAGCCAATATCAAACCGAGCGAGTAAAATGTAACACCGTTGCGGCTAAAATCATGCAAAGAATTGTTAACGTTTATGTCTTTTGTCGCGCTTCGTTGTTAGACACTAAGCGGATGACATCGTTTGTCAGTTCGGCTCTTTATCAAAGCGGCCAAAACGATAGCGATAGCCTAAACCAAAGGCAATATCGGTGCTGTTGTTGGCATTAAACATATTTTCGACCACAGTAACTTCAATCGCTGAATGGCTCATTTGATAACGATACCCCAAAATAAACTCGGTCGATGGTTTAGAAAAGTCATCCTCCCCCGTTGAAAGGCCTTGATAGAATGAGACCTGCCCAATCAGATAATGGCGTTCTAACCACTGATATCGATAACTGGTACCCATCGACCAAGTACTCGAATGATACTGTGTTTGGCCTGGTACATTGGTCGGGTTGCGAAAGGTGATAGCCAACAGCGTATCAAGTGCATGCTTACCTCTTCGGTAGCCATAATTAAGCTGCACCGCTTGTTCAAACTCGGATAGGTTGAATATTCCATGGTGTGGATCGTTGTAATAGAGTGAAACTCCCAATGACAAACCGTGATGAGACTTATCCACCAGCTGGTACTGTAAATAACTGGTCAACGCACGGCTCAATGTCTCGCCTCGGAACGCTTCCTGATCAATGCCGTACTCTGGCATTTGAATGATGAAGCGATCGTTATCGACATCCTCACGCCCATTTTGATCAATGCCAAACCAGTCATGAAAAGCGAGTGTTAAGCCATCTAAATGATTATTGGCAGCAAAGTTCCAACGATAATTAAGCTCAGCCTGCCACTTAGAAGAGAGCTGCCATTTACCGCCCATCGCTATCTGATTCTGGTAATAATCCAGCGTATAGTCAGGCGTGATCGCCCAAATGCTGGCGATAGTCGCGCTGGTATAGAGCTCCACTTCTTCCTCTTGCATCGAAAAGCCGGAGCGAAGTTGTGCAGAAAGGCTATTGGTATGCAGTGGCGATTGCACATAGCTTTGCGCAGGCCCGTAGTCAATATCCGCCCACGCCGAGTGGATGGGAAGAGAAAAGAGAATAAACCAACAAATGCACTTACACTCCGTCATGCATACTCTCCGGCCAAAGCAACCTTTTGAATATATTAGACAATCATTAACGCTTAGTGAGTGACCATATCCCTTAATGATGATCTACCGTACACATTAAGTGTATGCGCTAATTCAGAAATATCATGAGATAGTGCTAACTTTTTCCGCAAGCTAGGGCGTTTTCAAATTCGGATTATCAAATTTTTTTTGAAAATGAATTAAGTAAGAGGCGGTTTCTTGTTTGGACTCAGTCCGTTATCTTAGCGCCATCTCGAATGTTATCTTCCCTAGGAGGGAAAAATGAATATTGTTCAAGCATCGCAAGCGCGCTATTCCACCAAAGCGTTTGACACCAACCGTAAACTGACTGAACAGCAAGTCGCTGATATTAAAGAACTGGTACGCATGAGCGCCTCTAGCGTCAATTCGCAGCCTTGGCATTTTATTTTGGCGGCTAGCGAGGAAGGCAAAACGCGTATCGCCAAAGCGGCGCAAGGTCAATTTTCCTTTAACGAACGCAAAATTTTGGATGCGTCTCACGTGATGGTGTTTTGCGCCAAAACCGATATTGATGATAACTACTTATTGACGCTGCTGGAAAACGAAGAGAAAGATGGCCGCTTTGCCAATGAAGAAGCGAAAACAGGCATGCACGGCGGACGCAGCTATTTTGTTAACTTGCATCGAGAAACGCTCAATGACGCCGAACACTGGATGCAAAAACAAGTTTATTTAAATGTTGGAACACTGCTGCTCGGAGCGGCTGCGATGGGCATTGATGCTGTCCCCATTGAAGGGTTTGATGCCGAGGTGCTCAACCAAGAATTTGGCCTGACTGAAAAAGGGTTCACCAGCTTAGTGATTGTACCGCTCGGTTACCACAGCGAAGAAGATTTCAACGCCAAGCTGCCGAAATCTCGCTGGCCAGAGCAAACCGTCTTTACTGAGTTATAAGCCATGATCCACTTATTAGCCGAAATCAAAGCCCTTCCCGACTCAATAGAGCGAGTGCAAGCTATGCTTGAAGCGCTGCTTGAACCGAGCCGCAACGAAACAGGCTGCTGCCAATATGAGCTCTATCGTGATAACTCGATTGACGGGTTATTCTTGATGCAGGAGATTTGGTGCTCAGAGGAGAGCTTGCAACAACACCAACAGAGTGCGCATTTTCAGCACTTTCAACAACAGCTTAGCGAGCAAGAGGCATTGGAATACCTACAAATCCGCCCGCTAACGTTTGTTGGCTAATGCGGGATTAACTCTCACGCTGTTTGATGGCTGTCAGTGCCGCTTGTCGTTGCTGGCAGCCTTTTCCACGAATAAATTCCTGAAAAGCGCGAATGGTTGGGGTGATCAAACGTCGATCTGCGCACACGATATAAATTGGCACTGGCCCACTTTCCCATTGCGGTAAAATACGTACTAAGCGCCCATCAATAATATCCTGACTGATATCCATTAATGACTTATTGGCAATGCCTTTGCCTTTAACAGCCAATCGATGTACCACGTCACCATCGTTGCATGCGGGGTTTCCTTGCACTACCACACTTTGCGTTTCGCCCTCTCGGCTCAAAACCCACTTATTATGCAGCGTGTCGGCCAACATGTAACAAAGACAATTGTGATGTTGCAGATCGTCAGGATGGAGGATAGGTGGATGCGTTGCCAAATATTCTGGCGAGGCGCACAACACGCGCTCGTTTGATTCACACAGCGGCATTGCAACCAAATTGGAATCAGCAGGATGGCCATAACGAATCGCAATATCCATCGGGTGAGCATACATATCCGCTAAGCGATCAGAGAGATCCAGTTTAACGATGACGTTCGGGTGCAAGGCAATAAATTCATCGATCCAATCCAGCAGTAAATTGCGCCCCAAATCCGAAGGGGCACAGAGGTGCAGCTTCCCCGCTAGTTGACCGCGCGCGCATGCTATCTGATCGAGCCCTTCTTGCAACGTGGCAAGGGCTGTCTGAGTTTTGGCGAGGAAAATCTCCCCCTCTTGGGTTAAGCGCATATGACGTGTCGAGCGGACAAAGAGCGGAAACTGCACCTGCTCTTCTAAGCGGCGAATGGCGGCACTGACCGCGGCCGTGGTCAGCGATACGCTGTTGGCCGCCTTAGAAAAACTGCCTTGGCGTGCGGTTTCGACAAACAAGTTCAGATCATTGAGTGCTTTCATATTCTCCGCCTATTGGGCTATTTCCATCGCAAAAATTTCCACGACAAGTGATATTAATCGGCTGATAGGCTTGCCAACACTTTTGCGCGCTAACATCACCGCCTTGCGCTTTACGCTGATAATGCTGTTGCAATTGCGTCAGATAACGCTGGGCAATCATTTTTTGCTCATCATTGGTCACTTGCCAGATCGATTCGCCAACCAAACTAAGGGGTGGTAATTTTGGTTCTTTGCCTCGTACTGCAGGCGGATGAATCTGCACGTTCAGCAGCTCGTAGATACGCCGATTCTCTTCCACCAGTTGTTCCTGTTGTAATCTCGCGCCCAGTGTCATCAACTGTTCACGTAAGGTGTAGCCGTGATGCACAGGACAAAGCATAAAATCGAACGAGCGATGCGGGTAACGCTCAACCAGCGCGGCAATGAATTCACTCATTAAATCACCGCCAACCCTAGCGATGATCAGTAGATGCGAGCCAGAATGGCTATCAAGCGGTAAATCGCGCACATCAAGGCAATGTGTACGCCAGCGCGGTAACGCCGCCGTTGCAGGGAAATAGCGCGTTAAATCAAGCGTCACCTTTTCAATCAACGCTGGCACAATATCTACAAAATGCACCACACTATTTGGACAGCGCTTCAGTAACGCCGCGCCAAGCAAACCGTGATCGCAGCAGCAATCCCAAATATGATCGTAGTGGCGGTTGATCTGCTGTACTAACTGCGTGAGCCGTTTTCCTAATTTCATCTTTGCCCAACCAAGCCGCATGATACAACACGCCGCCGAATAAAAAGAGTGGCGGCCATTTTACTTGGATTTGAAGAAATGTTGCAGAGAAAATAACAAACCCATCAATGAACATTTCTAGTTAACCTGTCAGTGATTTATAGTGAGCAACACTTAATCTATTCTGACAAAAGGAAATGTCATGGCAGCTCTGTTTTTCAAGTGCCTGCTTGGTGCGCTTGCCGTGTTGATCATCGCCCTGCTCTCTAAAAGCAAAAGCTTTTTTATTGCTGGTCTTGTTCCTCTGTTTCCTACCTTCGCTCTGATTGCGCATTACATTGTCGGCACCGAACGCACGATGGAAGACCTGCGCACCACCGCGTTGTTTGGCCTTTACTCGCTTATCCCGTATGCGGCATACCTGTTGGCAGTATACTACTTCAGTTATTGGCTACCTCTCACCAGTACACTGGTATGTGCCACTTTGGTGTGGTTGGCATTCGCTGCATTATTGTTAGTAAGCTGGACACGTTTAAACCCTGCGATGGCCTAAATCATCATCCCCGACGGTCATATCGATATGGGAGAAAGCCAAACGCAAGCACTACAACGTGAAGTGCTAGAGGAACGATGGCATTTACGCTGCACAATTTATTAAGGAAAGACATAATGTTCGAAAGAGCTTCTTTTACTCTGTTTATTCACATTGTGGTGATCGCAGCTGTTGCGGCGAGTGTGGGAAGCCTGCTCGCCATTCCGCTTTCTGAAATGTTTATTGCCGCAGCTTTAGTCATTGTGCTGCATAAAAAACGCCTCTTATCCATTCGCGTTCCTAACGGGTTATTGTTGACGGTGCAAATTGTGCTCGGCATCAGCGTTGGGGCGACCATCAGTTTAAGTCAACTGGGCGAAACCTTAACCCTACCGGTGATTATCGGTTTGGTTTGCTGCTTAAGCTTGCAGATCGCCAGCAGCTTTCTTTGGCTCCGCAAAAGAGAAGGTTGGTCACCGTTTGAATCTCTACTCGGTGCGGTACCGGGCGCGATGGCAGCGATTTTGGTGATCAGCGAATCAAGCCAGACTCCTTCAACCAAAGTGGTTTATTCGCACTCGGTGCGCTTGATGATCCTCACGTTACTGGCTCTTTTTATCTCCAATAGCACGCCCGACGTTGCCCCCGTTGAGAGCAGTTTAACGATTTACGCGTGGTTGATTTTCTTTGCGCTTGCGCTGCTTAGTCTACTACTGGGCAAAGGCTCGACCTTGCTCGGCATTCCCGCGCCATATATGTTGGCGGCACTGCTGGTCACGGCCAGTTTCAATAGTTTTTCGACAGGCATTACGCTACAACTTCCAACATGGATGGTGGTATTCGCCACCGCACTGCTGGGTATTTTGATTGGCGCACGCCTTGCCGATACCACATTGCGCGAAGCCATGGCTTATTCGCGCGCAGGTGTGATGGTTACACTGATTGGTCTGCTGGTCGCCGTCGCCGTGTCTGGCTTGTTTGCGTTACTGCTGGATAAATCTTGGGTGGTATTACTTTTAGCTTGGGTCCCCGGCAGCGTAGAAGCGATGACCGCCGTCGCCCTACTGCTGGGCATGGAACCCGCGTTTGTGATGATCAACCACGCCCTACGGCTACTGCTGCTCTACTCGCTACCCGCCGTGTTGAAAAAGCCGTTAGAGGCGTTGCGAAGCAAGTGAGGCGAGAAAAATGAGCGACCGAGGAATATTTTGAACCGAATACTCCGTTCACTGCCCTTTTTCATACTCAATCGAGTTAATAAACCACTCTTTGATACCGGTGGGCGTGGGCACTTGCACCTCGTCATCAACCTCTTTTTTCAGCAGAGCACGCGCCATCGGTGAATCGATGGAGATGTAATCTTTCGCGTCACCGTAAATCTCTTCTGGACCCACAATGCGAAAGCGCTTTACATCACCCGCTTCATTTTCAATTTCCACCCAAGCACCGAAAAACACTTTCCCCTCTTGTTGAGGCGAATAATCAACTATCGTCACTTCCGGTAAAAATTTTCTCAAAAAACGAATTCGGCGATCAATTTGGCGCAGTAAACGCTTATTAAAGGTGTAGTCTGCGTTTTCAGAGCGATCCCCGAGGCCAGCAGCCCAAGTGACTATTTTGGTAATTTCTGGCCGTTTTTCATGCCAAAGATGGTCATGCTCTGCCTTTAATTTATTGTAGCCCTCACGGGTAATCAGTTTGGTCTTCAAGATCTTTTCCCATTACACAGCGCCGCACATTCAAGGTAGCCGCGGGTTATACATTCATCACGATGGCTTGCTACTATACTGTCATTTTCGCTCGCCACCAACTGACTGAACTTATCTTTAGCCACCAAACTCATCTTCGGTTTTAGCGCTGCCAAGGCTGAAAAATGACATCAAAATCACACGCGTTACGTGACCTCTTTGGCACAATCGGGTAGAAGGTTATCTCACTAATCTCATAACAGCGTGCCGTTAGACTAGAAATAAGTCTAACGTGCCCCAATAGTTACCCTATTCAAACCACCCTGAGTGGTGGTGCTACTGAACTACAAAAGAGAAACCACGGATGAGCCAAGCTATCTGCAAATTGATCGCACAAGAGCTAAATGTGCGTCTTGAGCAAGTGACAGCGACTGTCACACTTATTGATGACGGAAACACCGTTCCTTTTATCGCCCGTTACCGTAAAGAGGTCACGGGTGGGCTAGACGACACCCAACTGCGTACCTTAGACAGCCGTTTATCCTATCTGCGCGAACTCGATGATCGCCGCCAAACCATTCTGAAATCGATTCAAGAACAAGGCAAGCTCAGCGCTGAGCTAGCACAAGAGATCAACCAAGCAGATAGTAAAACTCGCCTTGAAGATCTCTATTTGCCCTACAAACCTAAGCGTCGTACTAAAGGTCAAATTGCGATTGAAGCAGGGCTTGAACCCCTGGCAGACAAGCTGTGGAATGAAGCGCAAACCGACCCTGAAACCGAGGCCGCACACTATGTGAACACCGAGAAAGGGATCAGTGATATCAAAGCAGCACTGGACGGTGCACGCGCCATTATCATGGAACGCATTGCTGAAGATGCCAACCTGCTGGACAAAGTGCGCCGCCATTTGACGCGCAGTGCCGAATTGGTCTCTCGCGTGGTCGAAGGCAAAGAGCAAGCAGGGGAGAAATTTAAAGATTACTTCGCGCATAATGAAACGCTCAGTAAAGTGCCTTCACACCGCGCATTGGCCATGCTTCGCGGCCGCAATGAAGGCTTTTTAAGCTTGAGCATGAATGCCGACCCAGAGCAAGAAGAGGGCGTGCGCCAATCGTATTGCGAAACGCTGATTGCGCAACACTATGGCATTCACTTAAGCAGCGCCCCTGCCGATGGGTGGCGCAAGCAAGTGATCAGTTGGGCGTGGCGCATTAAAGTATCAATGCACATGGAAACCGAACTGATGGGCACAATGAAAGAGCGTGCCGAAATCGAAGCGATTGAAGTGTTTGCCACCAACTTAAAAGATTTGTTGATGGCCGCACCGGCTGGCCCACGCGCCACTCTCGGCTTAGATCCTGGTTTGCGAACGGGTTCGAAAATTGCGGTAGTGGACGCCACGGGTAAGGTACTGGCGACCGAGACGATTTATCCGCATCAGCCGCATAACCAACATGACAAATCAGCGAAAATTGTTGAGCAGTTGGTACGCCAATTTAACGTCGATTTGATTGCGATTGGCAACGGTACCGCATCGCGCGAAACCGATACTTTTGTCGCCGATGTCATTAAGCGCGGCAACCTGAAAGTGCAGAAAATCATTGTCAGCGAAGCGGGGGCCTCGGTCTATTCAGCCTCTGAACTGGCAGCCAAAGAGTTCCCCAATATGGATGTGTCGCTACGCGGCGCGGTGTCGATTGCTCGCCGCCTGCAAGACCCACTTGCCGAGCTGGTGAAAATCGATCCGAAATCGATCGGTGTGGGCCAATACCAACACGATGTCAGCCAGTCGATGCTCGCCAAACGCTTAGATGCGATTGTTGAAGACTGCGTCAACGCGGTAGGCGTGGATGTGAATACTGCCTCTGCCGCGCTGTTAACACGCGTGGCTGGCTTGTCTAACGCACTGGCGCAAAACATCGTTGATTATCGGGATGAAAATGGACGCTTCGCCTCACGCGCTACACTGAAAAAAGTCGCGCGCTTAGGGCCAAAAGCATTTGAGCAATGTGCGGGCTTCTTACGCATTATGGATGGAAAAAATCCACTCGATGCCTCTTCGGTTCACCCAGAAGCGTATCCAGTGGTGAAAGCCATCGCCGAAAAAAACAGCAAAGAGATCAAAGCACTGATCGGCAATAGTGAATTTTTGCGCAATTTACACGCCGTCGATTACACCGACGAGCATTTTGGCCTACCGACTGTCACTGACATCATCAAAGAGCTCGATAAACCGGGCCGCGATCCACGCCCTGAGTTTAAGACCGCGACCTTTGCTGACGGCGTGACTGAAATGAAAGATCTGGAAATTGGGATGATTTTGGAAGGCGTGGTATCGAATGTGGCCAACTTTGGTGCTTTTGTCGACATTGGCGTTCACCAAGATGGCTTAGTGCATATCTCTGCGTTGACTGATCGTTTCATTGCCGACCCGCGTGAAGTGGTGAAAGCGGGCGACATAGTCAAAGTCAAAGTGATGGAAGTCGATGTACAGCGAAAACGCATTGCACTCTCGATGCGCTTAAACGATGAGCCGGGGCAAGATAACCACAGCCAACGCTCTGGCGCAACAAGTGGCAACACGCGTTCGCATCAAAACAGTGGCCAACCGCAACGCCGTCGTGAAGAGCCACAACAAAACGCGGCAATGGGTGGAGCTTTCGCCGCCGCCTTTGCTAAAGCGAAAAAATAGCGGCGATACGTAACTTACTGGATAAACGAATCACAGTGAAAAGCACCTAACCGCGTCGCTCATATCAGAGCCGCAAAAAACACAAATCCCCACTGCAGCCAACGCCTAAGTGGGGATTTTATTTATCGCGATAAGTCGCATTCATCGACCTACAACACCGCAATCACTTCAGAAGGCGTATTGGGGGCAACCGCGTGACCATAATAGTACTTAATTACAGTTCGCCGGCGCGCCATTTTGCCTTCGGTTATCGCAGCATCAATAATGTGTTTAGGTAACCTAAACCGCATCGTATAGCTTTTACCTTGATCCTTGCTGTAGGTGGCGAGAGCGAGCAAGTCAAACAGCCTTTCGAGCTCGCTTTTCTGCTCCTCTTGATAAGAAGTCGATGTTTCGTATTCGGCGCCAACCTCATAGCTTGGATGCTCTGAAGGGTCCCATGACGACTGTTTTCGTCTTTTATCATCCGCCTTTACCTTACGCTCAGCGTTGGTTTTAGCCAGTTCGACGGTTGGCATCACAGGGGCGCGGATCCGATTGTCACGCGCGGCCTGTTCCGTTTGCACATTAACCGATGGGGCGATAAGTGGCACACTTACGTTCGTTGGTGACACCATCATAGCCGAAACCTCCTCAGTATCGCCCGCCCCGATAGACCTGCTTTCGCTCAGCACTACTGGGTTAGACTTTATATCGACCAGATTGCTCAAACTTTTAGCAAATTTATTTTTAATTTAACATTTGCACCCAACGACTTGACGTTTCAGGATGCTGCAGATAAAGACAGCAAGCGGGCGAATCCCCATGAGAGAGATCAACGATGTGATTGAGGTGAGCCAACACAGCTGTAGCTTTAAGTAGAAAGACATTGCATGGGTATCAATGCCTTAACGTGCAAAGGCGATGAGCTGCTGGCAAAAATCGTCCAGTTCAGTGATGAACGGTGCGTGGGAGGAATTGCCAAAAATGTACTGCTCGCTATTGGGCAAGGTTTTTTGCAACTCTTGCGCCACCTTAACCGGCACCAAACCATCAAGCCGACCATATAGACGAAGCATGGGAATCGAGAGTGCTGTCAACGGCTGGCGCAAATCCACCTCCGCCAACATGACCAAACCCGCTAACAATGATTGTGGGTTCGGCGCTGGCCGTGATAACACCGCTTGTTTTAGGTATTTGACATCTTGCTTTGCCTGAGGGCTGCCCATCGCTTGCAACGCCATAAAGCGCTCAACAGTAGCCTGAAAATCGTCCATTAACTGTTCAGTAAAGGCACTGAGCACTTGAGGGAGAATGCCACGCCACGGTTTCTGTGCCGCAAATTTGGGAGAGCTCGCCACAGTGACCAATTTGCTCACATAACTTGGGTGATGCAGTGCCATATGAGTCGCCACTAACCCACCCAAAGACCAACCGACCCAAATGGCTTGTTTAGGCGCTTGCATGATTAGCGCTTGCGCGATCTCTTCTAGATCAGCGGCGTGGCTAGCGGCGCTGTGACCATAACCAGGCAAATCAACCACGTGCACACGAAAATGTCCTTTAAGCACATCGACCGCTTGCTGCCATACTGCACCATTCATCCCCCAACCGTGCACCAAGACAAGATCATCGCCCTCGCCTGAGGCTTGCCAATATAACGCTGTGGCCATGCTCACAAATTCTCCCACTAAATTCACACTTCTTCGCTGAAAAAATACCGATCATACACTCACTGACTTGAAATCACGGTCAACACAAAGACTGATTCAAGTTGCAAGAGTATAACCATACTTCGTTTCACAGCTTTGGTTGAGTTATGTTATCGCATTGGGTTCAAAAAACCATCACTCGCTTGGTAAGCCGTCAGTGTCTACTGTGTCGTTTACCGATTGAAACTCACCAAACTGGGGCTTGGTGTAAGACCTGCCTAACCTATTTTGCACCGCAACCTCGCTGCCAACAGTGCGGCCTGCTAACGCTTATTACCGTGCCTCAATGTGGGCAATGTTTAGCGAATCCTCCGCCTTGGCAACGCCTATACTGTGTCGGCGACTATATTTTTCCGCTCAGTCACACCATTCATCAACTAAAATATGAAGGTCAATTTTGGCAATCTCGCCATTTGAGTGCCTTACTGACGCCACGTATCGACACTCCCGCCCCGCTCATCACTAGCGTTCCGTTACACTGGCAACGGCGCTTAAAACGCGGCTTCAATCAAAGTGCACTACTTGCCTCTCAATTAAGTCAACAACTGGGGGCTAGCTGCGATAACCAGTTGATCAAACGCAATCGCGCAACGCCCCAGCAGCAAGGGCTTTCTAAATTACAGCGCAAACAAAATCTCAAACATGCATTCACACTACGGCACCTTCCCACGCACAAGCACATTGCACTTGTTGACGATGTAGTGACCACGGGCAGCACCGTGCAGCAAATCTGTCAATTACTGCTTGAAGTCGGTGTCGAAAGGATTGATATTTACTGCATATGCCGCACTCCTGAACCTAAAGATTAACCAACACTGTTTTATTTAGCGCGTAAAAAGGACTGGATCCGCCGTGTTTCAGGAGTAGAATGGCAAGTAATAACCTATAAATTTACTCAGGTATTCGTCGTGTCAAATTCTATTATTATTACCGAAACAGCCCAAACCCATTTCGGCAAGTTGCTTGGGCAACAGCCTGATGGTACTAACATCCGAGTTTTTGTAGTCAATCCAGGCACTCAAAATGCAGAGTGTGGCGTCTCTTACTGCCCACCAGAGGCAGTGGAAGCGACTGATACTGAAATTGCCTTTGAAGGTTTTTCTGCGTATGTCGATGAACTGAGCTTGCCGTTTTTAGAAGACGCAGAGATCGATTTCGTCACAGATAAAATGGGTTCACAACTGACACTTAAAGCTCCGAATGCGAAGATGCGTAAAGTGTCTGATGACGCAAGCCTGATTGAACGTGTGGAATATGCGATTCAAACTCAAGTCAACCCGCAGTTAGCTGGCCATGGTGGCCATGTCAGCTTGGTTGAAATCACCGAAGATGGTATTGCGATTGTCGCCTTTGGTGGCGGCTGTAACGGTTGTTCAATGGTCGATGTCACCCTCAAAGAAGGCATTGAAAAAGAACTGCTTCAACAATTTGAAGGCGAATTAACCGCGGTGCGCGATGCCACTGAACATGATCGTGGTGAGCACTCTTACTACTAGTGACTCGCTAGATACGTGGATTACAGAAAAACGAAGCCGAGATGAGATTCTCGGCTTTTTTATACTTAAAATCATTTGCCGCGCTCAAGTCCTTTTCAATTAAGGTCATTTTCTCATATAGTTAGAAAAGTCATTTGCCTTACGGGAATTAGTGTATGCCAACCAGAAAACTGCCCGAAATTTTAGCCCAAAGAACGGCAGCTCAATCGACCCTGTTTACCATCGAATCATTAGATTTACGCTTTTCTAACGGCGAACAGCGCACCTATGAACGAATGAAACCGAGCGGCCGGCATGCAGTCATGATGGTGCCAGTAACGGCACAAGGAGATTTACTGCTGGTTCGAGAGTATGCCGCTGGCACTGAACGCTATGAGCTCGGATTCCCTAAGGGTTTGATTGACCAAGGAGAAAGCCCGCAACAAGCAGCAAATCGTGAACTCAAAGAAGAAATTGGTTTTGGCGCAAGCACCTTAACCCCCTTAAAAGAGGTGGTACTTGCCCCCTCTTACTTTTCGAGCAAAATGACACTCTTCTTAGCACAAGATCTATACTCAGAAGTAATGGAAGGCGATGAACCCGAACCTTTAGAGGTCATTCGCTGGCCTCTGGCCCAAGCAGAAGAGCTACTGACTCACCTCGATTTCTGTGAAGCCCGAAGCATTACCGCACTACTGCTTGCTCTGCGCAGCCTAAAATAACAAAGTAGAGCTATAGGATTGATGATGCCAACAGCCAATAATTTATCTTACTTACTGCCTGACGTAATTGAAATCGCTCGCTCTGCTGGGCAATTGATTCTCGATATCTACGAAAAGAAAAACTACGAAGCGTTCACCAAAAGTGACCACACTCCAGTCACCAGTGCCGATCTTGCTGCGCATAAACTGATCTGCGAACGACTGAGTGAACTCACGCCAGATATTCCTGTTTTGTCGGAAGAGGCGGCGGACATTAGCCTAGAAAAACGCAGCCAATGGCAGCGATACTGGTTGGTTGACCCACTTGATGGTACGCAAGAGTTTATTGCGCGCAGTGGTGACTTTGCCACCATTATCGCACTGATCGAAGAAAACCAACCAGTGATGGGCGTCGTCTATGGGCCAGTTTCTGGCGTGACCTACTACGCCTACGCAGGCAAAGGCGCATGGAAGATCCCCGACATGTCTGAAAGCTTGCGTATTGAAACACACAAGCACGAAACCGTTGGGCAATCCATCGCGATTGCGATCAGTCGCCGCCAAGATATTAACCGTATTACAAGTTGCATGAGCAGCGCATGGAATTATGAGCTAGTGCCGCTGGGCTCGGCAGCGCTGAAAGCGTGTTTAGTCGCAGAAGGTGCTGTCGACTGCTATTTGCGCCTCGGCCCAACCGGTGAATGGGATACCGCCGCCACGCAATGCATCGTAGAAGAAGCTGGTGGGCGAATTCTCAATACGCAACTGCAACCGCTGTCCTACAATGAGCGTGAAACGTTAGAAAACCCCAACTTTATTGTGTTAGGGGATGCCGATTTGCCTTGGAATACCATTTTACAAGTCAAACCATAACGGCCATTACCAATAAAAATGCCGATCAATAGACTCAGCATTTTTATTGGGGTATGAAATGATGACGGTTAAAAAACCAATCAAAGCTGGCCTTGATAATTAAACTGATATTTACCTTGGTTGTCTGGCGCTCCAATCCACTGTAATTGCTCCGCCATTTCGGGTGGGAATTGCGCTTCAGGTTTAAACCACGCTTTCGCACTGTAACTCATATCTGGTTGCAGCTGCAGGGCAAATTCACTGCTCATTTGCTCACTGTTTTGCTGACCGTTCAATGTCATCTGATTGCTTTGACATTGCAGATCTGCCACTACCGGACCAAGCGAGAGCTCTCCTAAAGGTGAGTCAACTCGGCCATGAGTCCACGCAAGTGAGCCTTCGGCAGATTCACACCACGGGCTATCATAGCGGTAATGGTTCAGGGACAACTCGACTTGCCCCTGAAAAGTCACTGGTACAGGCAGCGGAAACAGCGTCGCTAATTTATTAGCCGCGACAGAAACCACAACCTTGTCCGCATAAGGGCCAGAAAACCCCAGACCAAGATTGCCTTTGCCACGAACTCCCATATCACTACCGCGTCCAAAGCGTACCGCCACTTCAAACTTGGCCATCAGCAGTTGTGATACTTGGATGTCCCAGTTGAGATCGCCGACATTTTGCCCTTGCCAAAAGAGTTGCTGAGCACTACCAGACCACACCGTACCGTCAACACCAGTGACACGCATGACTTCGGAAGAGGAGAGTTGATTCATCACCAAGGAAGCCGGAATATGCGCGACCACACTGATGAGAAAAACCATTACAAGGAACCCGCTATAGAGCAATTTCTTTTTCACTCACCACCTCGCTTCAGTTGTAAGCGTTTTACTTCGACAACGCCACTTTGCTGAGCACGGTTGATGTCCATAAACTCGACATCGACACCTTGCTGCTCTTTTAGAAAGGCAAGCCAATCCACCAATTTAGAGAAAGGAAGTGGTTGTATCCAAACCTGCATCATTTCATCACGCGGTTGAATACGAATAAGCTCAATTTGAAAACGCTGCACACTTGATGAGATGACTTGATTGAGCGGTTGCGTCGTTGCCACCCCACCACCTTGTGCGCGCAATTGAGTAATGGCATCGGCCTTATCCGTCACCCAATTAAGCAATTGTCTTTCACTGATAATCCGGGCTTGCGCAAGCTCGGTTTTCTGATTAAGTGGCGCTAAAATGCCCCAATAAATGATCGCAACCACACACAGCGACACACCACCTAACAGTAATTTCTGTTCACGAGGGGAAAAGGCCGCCCATCGTTGTTGAAGTGCACTCAGGCTATTTTTCATGTCACTAACCTCACTGGCTTTTCAGTATGAAGGTACCATTAACTACAGAACCCGAGCGGTTTAACTGCCCTTGCTCAACCACAAACTGCTTTTCCAATTTAAGGCGCGCTTGTTCAAAGCTTTCAAAATCATTACTTTGAACTTCAAGGCGAATTTCACCCCGATTGCCATCATATTTAACACTTTGCAACTGCATGTTCGGTACGCTGCCGATACTGCTGGGCAACTTCGACAACCACTCCAACATCGAACCATTGGCTTCACCGCCAGAGAGCCGAGCAGCTTCATCATTCATCAGTCTTTTCAGGTAACTGATGGTGGGTATTTTCTGTTTATCAGGGAAAACCGCGCGAAAAACACGTTCACTCTCCGCTCGATAAGCATCGGCTTGCGCTTCGTAGTGCCCTGCTTGCAAAAGATGGTGGCTGGTTGAAATTACAATCAACACCGCGGCCGCTAATGCGCATTTTTGCCATACTTGCCAATGCTTCAAAAACGAGGACTTGGTTTTAAAACTTCCCGTCAGTAAAGTCACTTTGCTCGCTATTGCTTGCTGAGTCAGCAACGCCATGACTAAATGAGGCTCGGCCTGTTGCCAATGTTGCCCTTCAGCCAATGTCAGCTCAGGGAGCGGGGTATACGCCTCTAGCGGTAAATAGTGCCCCTCTTGCTTGACCCATTCTGAAGCACTAAACAGCGTTAACCACTGCGGTTCAATGCTCACCCCTAAATACTCACCTTTACGGATTAACCATTCTTGGCCGATCTGCAGTGCCGACAACCCCTCTGATGCAGGGATAGCCAACACATCCGGTAATACCTTTTTCACGTCAAAACCCGCGGCTTTGAGCTCATCTAAGCGGGTACGCAACCAAGCACGATCCACCCCGACAACGTAAGCAGTGGAAGCGGTTTTATGCAAAATTGAAAAATGCAGCTCATCCACATCTTGTGCGATCTCATCTTCGATTAGATAAGGCAACATTGACTCTAAGCGACGAGCCGCCCCTGATGGAATCGCGACCTCAGTGAGAACTAAATCACTGGCAGCGAGCAGCACAATCGTGGCGCGTTCAGCCGCATAGCTAGAGAGCTGAGATAGCTGCTCCCATCCGGATATTTCACCGCTGGCAATCACTTCTTGCTGCTGTGTTGACCACACCAGCCAAGGTATTTCAGCGTCTTGTTGACTACTCAGCCGAACGGTCAGAAACTCGCTCACTGATCCCTCCAAAGCGACGGCGTATGACCGTTGCGGTTTCTCTATTATCACTAAACAATAAACTGCGAATACGAACTCGCGAGTCATCAACCAAGATTTGAGCATCCAGTTCAAAATAAGCACTATCGACAGCTAGGTACTGTTTCGCCTCTTCTTTCACTTTGCTCTCCACAGCAGCCAATGCGGCCTCTGCGAGAAAATTGTCTACCGAAGCCCAACCATCAAATGGTCGGCTCTCGAGTAAGTTTTTTGCATCCCCTTCACTTAAGTGCGGGCTGAACATCGCCACCAATAACTTGGCATGATCAGGTTCCAAGGTATTGATATTCAAACGCCAATCATCAGTGGGGAGAGTACAGATATAAGGCGCTATTTTATTCATTACATCACCGCTCACCTGCTGAACCGCGCGCAACTCACTGTTATCCGCAAGTAAACTATTCGCCGCCAGATAAGCAGGAGACATTGATTCATACTGGCTGTCTTCTACGCCATAAGAGGACTGCACATCTGAATCGCCATCAATATACTCCCAAGCCGAATCGGCAATCACTTCGGCTTGATAGCTGTCGACCTCAAGCTCTTCCAATAACCGTTGCAACACTTGCACTAAATAGGGTTTTTCGACACTCCCTGCCGCAGGTCTGGCTCTCGAGAGTACATTCAGGTTAAAACAAGCCTGTTTATCAAGGATGCGCCCTTTTAGAGTGCCGTAATCCAATGGATACGTTTGCTCTTTCATCGCCCAAGGTTGACTTAAGTTAATCGTTTCGTTGTCTTTGTAGCTCTGCTCGATAGCCACTTTAGCTAAAGCTTCACTGCCCACACTATACCAATAGGCTTGCTGGTAACTAATTTGATTATTCGCTCTTTGAAACTGTGTGAATAAACGCTCGGACATGGTTGCGGCAATCGACACCATAATCGCCAACAACAGCAAGATAACGATTAACGCCACACCGCGTTGGGATCGATTAGGGTGCGCCATTATTATCAGCCTCTTTATTGGTCGAATTGATGCCACCACCAGCAGTAAGGTAGATACGCTCAATCTCGCCATAATCTTTCAGCGCCAATTTCACGGCCACCGCCTGTGGGATTTTCAAGGCATCACTCCACTCTTCACTCCATTTATCTTGGTTATAAAAGCGCAGCGATAGTGACTCAACATCATGTAACAATGGCGTGATGATCCCTTCTTGCCCTGCAGGAGTATCAGGATAACGCCACCATATACGCTCTAACACGCCCTCTTTAATTCGGTAGCCGACCTTAGTGACTTCCCCGCGTGGAAATTGCTGCTGTGGGTTATGCCAACCTAATCGTGCAAACAGCACTCCTTTTTGATCGGAGTCGAGCAAGTACTCTTTCCAAATCAGCATCTGTTGACTTGGCTCTTCACCATTGGTGCGAAATTGACGCGTTGCCATCTGCCGAAAATCGCCATCCATTAACACCATGGCGCGCTGCAATTCGTTCAAACGTTGGCTACGTTGGGCTGAAATCTCATTACTGCGCTGGACTTGGTTCAATACTTGGTAAGCACCAACGCTCAAACTAGCGAAAATCGCAATCGCCACCAGCACTTCAATCAGGGTAAAGCCTTTGTTCCGTTTATTTGGCGACATAACTTCTCACTGTCACCAAAGGTGATCCTTCTTTTTCACTAGCCACGCTGACATCAAAAGCTTTCAATAAATTATCCGCAGTGGGTACTAAAGTGACTTTCCAATACCAGGTTCGACCCGCCAATACTTCACTGCCATTTTTCGCTTGTACGTTTTGAGGAGTAAGCATCACTTGCGCCATCTGATTATCCACTACCATGGCGGCAAACGCTTTTTCTTCCAAATAACTCACGGTATTGATGTGTTGGCTGACCGAACGGATCACACTGATGGAAGCGGTGGCAAAAATAGCCAGCGCCACCAAGACTTCTAACAGCGTCATCGCTTTTTGTTTACCCATCGATCGCATCTCCCGGAGCGAACAGCGTGATTTCCCCGTTTTCTTTCACTACCACTCGCCAGCCTTGCTCTGCATCTTGCTGATTAAGATGGATGCTCAGGACAAAAGGCGTCAGCTCACCACTCGATAAAATAAACACTTGTGGTGGTAGCTGCTTTTTCTGTTCGTTTTCATCAGCAAACTTATCGTCATCAAACAGACTGCCCGGTTTGAAGAGTCGATCATCGTTTTTCCATGCACTTCCTCCCAGCTCAAACTGGAGAGATAACCCCTCAGGCAGTTGGAGCTGTGAAGCCATTTTCTTGCTCTCTAGCGGCTGCCATCCCTTGTCCTCCATCGATAGGAAAACCAGATGCGATTTTTTTTCATCGACCCGCAAACCAAAATCTTTGCCACTGAGAATGGCTTCTTCATTGCTCAGTTGTAGACGTTGATAAAGGCTCATCGCGTACTGTTTCGCATCATCCTTGTTCGTGCTAGGTAGCGTCGATATAACGGCCACAGCACTGAGCGAGAGCAGCACGAGCACCAGCAGTATTTCGAGTAGGGTAAAACCGCGTTGAGATAGCATCAGATAAATGGGGCGGCTAAGGCCGCCCTCTCTCTTATTGGAAATCTTGCATGTTCCAGTTGCCTATGTCGGCACTGGCGCCTTCGCCACCCTCTTGACCATCAGCACCTAGCGTGAAGATATCAATCGTACCGTTATCACCAGGGCTTAAGTATTGATAAGGGTTGCCCCAAGGGTCATTTGGCAAACGGCGAATATAACCGTTATCGCGGTAGTTGCGTGGCTCAGGATTCGACGGCTTGGTCACTAGCGCTTCTAAGCCTTGATCTGTCGTTGGGTACACGCTGTTGTCTAATTTATACATATCCAACGCATTTTCGAGTGCGACAATATCGGTAATCGCTTTTTGTTGGTCAGCTTTTTCTTTATTACCGAGCAAATTAGGCACCACAAAACTCGCCAAAATACCCAAAATAACCACAACTACCATCACTTCAAGCAAAGTAAAGCCCGACTGTTTATTTGTTTTTGTTCTCATTCCAATCTCCAACATAGTTTGGTCGTTATCATTGCAGAATTCAGTCATGATCAACGACTCATTAAATTATTCATTTCTAAAATCGGCATCAAGGTCGCCATCACGATAAACAGTACCAACCCAGCCATCAATGCAATCAATGCCGGGGTAAAAATACCTAATGCGATGTTGACCGTCGATTCAAAACTCGCGTCTTGGTTATCGGCCGAGCGCGTCAGCATACTTTCGAGCTCACCACTTTGTTCACCACTGGCGATCATATGCAGCATCATCGGTGGAAATAACTTGGTTTGCTCAAGCGCTTTACGCAAGCTCGACCCTTCGCGAACATTGTCAGCCGCCAACAATACTTGTTGCTTGACGTATTTATTGGACATCACATCCACCGCTACACGCATCCCATCCAAAATAGGAATCGCACTGGAGGTACAAATCGACAAAGTTCGCGCAAAACGCGCGGTGTTGAGACCGCGAGTGATTTTGCCAATCAACGGCATGCCGATGATTTTTTTATCCCACTTCAACCGCAAATTCGGCTTGCTTAACAACCATCGGACGAGATAAATCAAGATCACCAATAGCACCAGCAATTGGACACCCCAATGCTGGATAAAATCACTTGAGGAGAGTAAAAATTGAGTCGACTTCGGTAATTCTTGCCCCATTTGGACAAATTGTCCGACGATTTTAGGCACCACAGCCGCCAGCAAAAAAGCCACAATACACACCGCGAACACCACCAACACCACTGGATAAATCATCGCTTGTTGTAACTTGGAACGCATTTTTTGGCGATTTTCAGCATAGTCCGCTAAACGCTCAAGCACCGAATCCAAATGACCTGATTTTTCGCCCGCTTCAACCATCGAACGAAACAGGTCATCAAAGATATGTGGATAATCACCCAAGCTGTCTGACAAGGTATAACCCTCGGTCACTTTGGAGCGAACAGCGGCCAACATGGTGCGAATACGCGGCTTTTCCGATTGTTCAGATACCGCTTTCAAACACTCTTCCAATGGCATGCCTGACTGCACTAAAGTGGATAACTGGCGAGTAATGAGCGCTAAATCCGGTGTACTGATACCGCGCTTAAAACTCAAAGGCGATTGCTCACGCTGAGCTGCTTTCGCTTGCGTCTCAATGAGTTCAATCGGTATAAGCCCTTGCTCTTTTAAGCGCTGGCGAACCTGCCGAGCATGGTCCCCCTCAATAACACCCTTTTTTTGTTTGCCTTTGGCGTCGAGCGCTTTATATTCAAATGCCGCCATTATGCTTCCTTCGTCACTCGCATCACTTCTTCAAGTGAGGTAACGCCTTTCAGCACTTTATCAAGCCCGTCATCACGAATGCTCGGTGTTTTCGCCCGCACCGCTTTTTCAATTGCTTGCTCTCCGGCTTCGCTATGAATTAAGGCTTGTACTTCATCATCAATCAGCAACAATTCATGTATACCCGTTCGGCCTCGATACCCTTTGTGATTACATTTGTCACAGCCCTTCGGACGATACAGTGTCAGCGACTCTTTTTTCTTACAATTGAACAGTTTTTTCTGCTCATTGTCTGCTTGGTAGGCCTCTTTGCAATCTGGACATAAGGTACGCACTAAGCGTTGTGCCAATACGCCAAGCAGCGATGATGAGATCAAAAAGGGTTCAATTCCCATATCGCGCAAACGTGTTATCGCACCGATGGCGGTATTGGTGTGCAAAGTCGACATCACCAAGTGCCCAGTTAAAGACGCTTGTACCGCAATCTGCGCGGTTTCTAAATCACGAATTTCCCCAACCATGACCACATCCGGGTCTTGACGCAAAATAGCACGTAATCCTCGCGCAAAAGTCATGTCCACTTTAGGATTGACTTGAGTTTGGCCGATACCATCAATATCGAACTCAATCGGGTCTTCAACGGTTAAAATATTACGCTCGTTGCTGTTGAGTTCTTGTAGGCCAGCGTACAAGGTGGTGGATTTTCCTGAACCGGTTGGACCCGTCACCAAAATAATGCCATGCGGTCGTTTGATTAATTGACGGAAGCTTTCGTGGTTGGCGGCCGTCATTCCTAGACTGTGCAGATCTAAGCGCGTGGCGTTTTTATCTAGCAAACGCATCACCACACGCTCACCGTGAGACGAAGGCATGGTGGACACGCGAACATCGACCGCTCGACCGCCAATGCGCAATGAAATGCGTCCATCTTGTGGTACACGTTTTTCAGCGATATCAAGCTTAGCCATTACTTTGACACGTGAAACCAGCAACGGCGCTAATTTACGACTCGGCGCTAACACTTCACGCAGTACCCCATCGACACGAAAACGAATCGACAAGATTTTCTCAAAGGTTTCAATATGAATATCCGACGCGCCCTCTTTGATCGCTTCGCCAAGCATGGCGTTGATCAATTTGATGATGGGCGCATCGTTTTCTGACTCTAACAAATCTTCATTTTGTGGCAGCTCTTCGGCTAATGAGAAGAAATCATCACTGTCAGCACCGATATCTTCCATTAATTGTCGCGCTTCTGACGAGTCTCGTTGGTAAGCTTGGGTTAACTTACTTTCAAATTCGGCCAGTGAAATTTCAACCAAGTTGAGCGGCTGTTTCACGACTCGTTTCACTTCGACTAATGATTCGATAGCCAGCGGAGCGACATAAAATAACGTCGGCAGCTCGTTGTCTTCTACCAGCTCTAATACCAATTTAAAACGATTGGCAAAGCTAAACGGTAAACGACGGTAGTGAGGTTGCGACAAAACTTCGGTCATTGCTGTTTTTCCATTTGTTCGATAAAGGCTTGTACTTCCGCAGAATGAGTACGGTCATCACCAAACTTAGGCAGCACAGGAATATTGTCGTTCGCCATCAACTTCAAACCGCGATCAGCGTTATAGAGCTGCTCAGCACGAATGTAGTTGTACTTACGCTGAGTGATGCCATCGGCCGTCATGCCATCACGAATGATGGTCGGCTTAATAAAGACCATCAGGTTTTTCTTCTCAACTTGGGTACTGGTCGATTTGAACAAATAGCCTAAAACCGGTATATCGCCTAATAGTGGGACTTTGGATTCACTTTCGACCGCGCGCTCATCAATCAACCCCCCCAGAACTAACATTTGCCCGTCTTGAATGATGACCGATGTATTTAATTGACGCTTTGCAAAACGGACATCGACGGCACCATTCGCTCCTAATACGTTGGATACCTCTTGTTCAATTTTCAGTTGAACTGAGTCGCCTTCGTTGATTTGTGGTACCACTTTCAGCTTGATACCGACCTCTTTGCGTTCTACGGTTTGGAAAGGATTATCGTTATTTGCGCCCGCGCTCGAACCTGTCAAAACAGGCACCTCTTCGCCCACGATGAAGGAGGCTTCTTCATTATCCATCACGGTAATGCTCGGTGATGACAAGATGTTCGAGTTGGAGTCACTCGACACGGCGCTGATAAGGGCCGTCCAGTCGCCCATCACTAAGCTCATGGCTGCACCATTGACCGCACCGAGCGCTGACGCCAAAGTAGAGTAATCCCCTTTGGTGGTGGTGTTTTCATTACGCAAGAAAGTACCATCAGAATTATAAACAGCTTTACTGGTAGTGGTATCTTTGGCTTCTTCTAAACCAATCATTACCTTACCGATTGGCGCGCCCGCGTTGCCATACTGAATCACAGAACCATTGTCGAGTGAGCCCCATTGCACGCCTAAGTTGATGCCATCCCCTTCAGCCATTTCAACAATCAGCGCTTCAATCAATACCTGAGCGCGACGAATATCCAACTGCGCAACCACATCTTCTAGCTCTTTCATGATGTCTTGCGGGGCGGTAACAATTAACGAATTGGTCGGCGCATGTGCTGAAATCATCACTTCGGTGCGTTGTGAACTTTGCCCTGTTTTTTGCCCAGACTGTTTCTCGGCCTGCAAGTTGTCAGACACCCCTTTCAACACATCAACCAAATCTTCCGCTTTCGCATTCTTAAGGTAAATGACGCGGTTATTACCTCTGGTCGCCATTTCGACATCAAGCTGAGTGATCAATCGCTTTAGGCGCTCACGAACTTTAGGATCACCTGAGATCAAAATCGAATTGGTACGATCATCGGCCACCAGCTTAGGTTGCAAAAACTCTGGGGTATTTTTGGCATCCGTGGTTTTGTTTAATGCCTCCACAATACGCACCATTTCAGCGGCAGATGCATTACTTAGTTCCACAACCTCGATGTCTTTGTCACCAGCTTGGTCAACTCGTTTGATGATATCGGCTAAACGGTTGACGACCGCAGCACGACCTGTAATCAAAATAATGTTCGCCGGATCATAATGCACTACGTTGCCCGCTCCTGCGTTATCGATCAACTGGCGCAGCAAAGGTGAAAGCTCTCGTACCGAAACATTCCGCACCGCAACAACGCGCGTGATCACGCTATCACCGTTCTCTTTTCCTTCATCGCCAACCACAGGAATCGCAGACGTTTTGGCATCTTTCGACTTGATCACTTTGAGCACGCCGTTGTCCATTTCCACCACGGCAAAACCATACACTTCCAATACATTCAAAAAGAAGCTGTAGTATTGCTCTTCATTAAGCGTGTCATAGCTGCGGACATCGACTTTCCCTCGAACTGAAGGATCAACAATGATTGTTTTTTCAAGATTACGGCCCACGATATTGATGAATTCTTGAATATCGGTGCCTTTAAAGCTGGCACTAAAATCGTTTGCCATGGCTAACGGCGATGACAACAAGCCACCCATCAATAACCATGTCGTTTTGTTTAACCAATGCTTCACGTCTTACTCCCTAAACTCATGCTCATGCATCAGTCTGTCTAAAATTGGATATAAATGTCATGGGATTGCCCGTCTCTTTCAACTGTTAAGTTCATTTCGGTTAACTCAGAGACTGACTGAAAAATCTTATTCATGGCGTCCGGGTCCGTTAAATCCTGACCGTTTAACGCGATTGCGACATCGCCATCTTGTAGCCCTACCGACTCAAACAGCTCAGGAGATTGCCCGGGGCTCACTCGGTATCCAAGCACTTTGTCATCACGTTTCACTTGCGACAGGCGTACATATTTAAAGATTTCTTGCGGATTGCTGGCAATAGCGGCGCGAATGTCATCCAACTTCTCTTCTGCAGACGCTGGGTTATTACCACGCACATTCGATGCAACAACGCGCTCAGGCGTTGCTACACTCGGTTTATGATAGTCAATTCCATCCAACATCAAGGTTTCATCGCGCCCTGAGTTATCAATAATAACGCGATCATTGAACACCGCTTTCAATTTGACACGGGTTCCTTCAATGACTTCGTTAACACCATAGGTCGATTGACTGCCACGATTTGCGATTACCGCTAGACTCTTACTCGGTTCATTGCTCGCCACCACCCCAACCAATAATAAGCTAAGGCTGGTTTTAGGTGCATCTTTGACCACAGGCTGTGCGGCTTCGACCTTCTGCTCGCTATAGCGACCAAATAAACTTCCTTGTTGTAAAGAAGAGAGATCAAGCGAACGCGCCGCATTCGGCGTTGATGCGATTGCTCTTGGAGACCAAGGCGTTATATCAACCGCGTTTTGCTGAATCAGCCACACCATTTTTCCTAGAATCCAAGCCGACGTGACCAGCAATACTAAGGTAAGAAATTGGCTGATTTGTTTCTGCCATTGCGGTATTTTTTGTAGCAAACCTGCTTGCCATAAGCGAGATGAGGTCATACTGCTAAAATCGATTCGCCTCAAAAGATGTCCTTACTGATATTTTCTTACTTCAACCATGATATTTCACATTCATGAGCCGTTAGCCAGACGAAAACCGGCGGATTGGCCTCAAACTATACTTCCATTTCATTTAAACTATGCTTCCATTTAAATGGAACAGATACATAAGACCGCGAAGATCGCGCTACAAAAACACATTAATATATCATAGGAGACATTCTCGTCATTTTTACTGACATTATTTTGTCGGGTAGCTTGAAAATCTGGAACCAAAACACCATTGTAAAGGCCATAAAACGTACAAGACTAACTCCCTTTGAGGCACATTTGTAGTATGAGTTCTGCGACAGAGCAAATAAGATTGGATAAATGGCTATGGGCAGCACGATTTTATAAAACGCGGTCGATCGCACGCAGTATGGTCGATGGTGGTAAAGTCCATTATAATGGCCAACGCACCAAGCCAAGTAAAATTGTCGAGCTTGGGGCAACGATTACCTTGCGCCAAGGCCAAGAAGAGAAAATCGTCACTGTGATCAATCTGTTAGGGCAAAGGCGCAGCGCGCCAGAAGCACAAACCCTGTATTCGGAAACCGCAGCAAGCATCGCCAAACGTGCCCATCATGCCGAGCAACGTAAGCTCAACGCACACAACCCAAGCCCCGAACGCAGACCAGACAAAAAAGAGCGTCGTGACATCATTAAATTTAAACATCAATAAAAGCTGGACCATGTTCCGAGGAAATAGCTAAATGGCAAATAACATTTTAAATCGCTACTTATTTGAAGATCTATCCGTACGTGGCGAGTTGGTACAATTAGACGACGCGTATCAACACATCCTTTCGAGCCAGGAATATCCAGCCCCAGTACAAAAACTTTTGGGCGAACTGCTCGTCGCAACGACCTTGCTAACCGCAACGCTGAAGTTTGAAGGCTCAATTACCATGCAATTGCAAGGCAATGGCCCAGTTTCCTTAGTCGTTATCAATGGTGATAATGAACAGAAAGTGCGTGGTGTCGCACGCTGGAAAGGCGATATTGCCGATGATGCCGACCTACACACTGTGATGGGTAAAGGTCATTTAGTTATCACTATCGAACCCAAGAAAGGCGAGCGCTACCAAGGTGTGGTCGGTTTAGAGGGTGATAACTTAGTGGAAGTGCTGGAAGGTTACTTCATCCGCTCTGAACAGTTGAAAACACGCCTTTGGATACGCATTGGTACGCAAGATGGAAAAGCCTGTGCCGCTGGCATGTTACTGCAAACTATTCCAGATGGAACGGGTACGCCCGATGATTTTGAGCACTTAGAGCAGTTAACTAACACCGTAAAAAACGAAGAGCTGTTCACCTTAGAAGCCACTGATCTGTTGTATCGCCTGTATAACCAAGAGAAAGTTCAGTTGTTCACCCCACAACCCGTGGAATTTCATTGTGGTTGTTCACGTGAACGCAGTGGGGCGGCCATCATCACAATAGGCAAAGAGGAAATTTACGACATTTTATCGTCTGAAGGATCCGTTTCTTTACATTGTGACTACTGTGGCACCAACTACTCATTTGAAGAGGCTGAGATCGCAACACTCTACGCACAAGCCTCCTCAGGAAGCGACACAATTCATTAATTTGCATGAATTAACAAGCACGAAGAAAACGTATCAGAGCCAGCTTTA
The DNA here is from genome assembly GCF_963874835.1 of Vibrio sp. V12_P9A6T4. Taxonomy (NCBI): domain Bacteria; kingdom Pseudomonadati; phylum Pseudomonadota; class Gammaproteobacteria; order Vibrionales; family Vibrionaceae; genus Vibrio; species Vibrio sp. V12_P9A6T4. The sequence goes on from NZ_CAWNJO010000039.1 coordinate 46,501, forward strand.
CGCTGGCTTTTTTTGTGATCAAAACCCAGTAAAATCAAGCCTTAAACAAACAGAATGGCGTACTTATTTTTTTAAAAGTATTAATCTTATTGATCTAGCGCAAAGGTTTGCGTACGCGATAAAATAGTTGCGCCAATATGTGACGGGACACCTAAAACCACAGGAGTGTCATGGGCAATTTTTGAACTGTGTCCCTGTTTTATCCCCCACCCGTTGCTAGCATGGTGAGCAGATAACAATTACAAACATTATTACAAAATCCCTACAAAATCTCTTACAAGGAGCACCTATGACCGTTATGGAACATACAAAGGCTGCACAACTAGACCTGACCAAATACGGAATAACCAACGTAGTCGAAGTGGTTCGCAACCCAAGCTATGAACTGTTATTTGCTGAGGAAACTCGCCCAGACCTTGAAGGCTACGAAAAAGGCGTCGTCACTGAACTTGGCGCTGTTGCCGTTGATACTGGCATTTTTACAGGCCGCTCACCAAAAGATAAATTCATTGTCAAAGATGACACCACACGCGATACCCTATGGTGGACATCTGAACAAGCGAAGAACGATAACAAACCGATTAACCAAGAAGTATGGAATGATCTAAAAGCACTAGTGGGTCGTCAACTATCCGCTAAACGTCTATTCGTTCTTGACGGTTACTGTGGTGCCAACGCAGATACGCGCCTTTGCGTGCGCTTCATTACTGAAGTGGCGTGGCAAGCGCACTTCGTCAAAAACATGTTCATTCGCCCAACAGAAGAAGAGCTAGCTAACTTCGAACCTGATTTTGTGGTCATGAATGGTGCCAAATGCACCAATGACAAATGGCAAGAGCAAGGCCTGAACTCAGAAAACTTCACTGTGTTTAACTTAACGGAAAAAATGCAGTTGATCGGCGGTACTTGGTACGGCGGTGAAATGAAGAAAGGGATGTTCGCAATGATGAACTACTTCCTTCCACTGCAAGGTATTGCTTCAATGCACTGCTCAGCCAACATGGCTAAAGATGGCGATGTGGCGATTTTCTTTGGCCTATCTGGCACAGGAAAAACCACACTCTCTACCGATCCAAAACGCGCGTTAATCGGCGATGACGAGCACGGCTGGGATGATGATGGCGTGTTTAACTTTGAAGGAGGTTGCTACGCGAAAACCATCAAGCTCTCCAAAGAAGCCGAGCCTGACATCTACAACGCGATCCGCCGTGATGCGCTACTGGAAAACGTCACAGTACGTAGCGATGGTTCGATTGACTTTGATGATGGTTCTAAAACCGAGAATACTCGTGTTTCTTATCCTATCTACCACATCGAAAACATCGTTAAGCCTGTATCGAAAGGTGGTCACGCCAATAAAGTGATCTTCCTATCTGCGGATGCATTTGGTGTGCTTCCACCAGTCTCTAAATTGACTCCAGAACAAACCAAGTATCACTTCTTGTCTGGCTTTACGGCAAAACTAGCGGGTACTGAACGTGGCATCACCGAACCAACACCAACCTTCTCAGCCTGTTTTGGCGCAGCGTTTTTAACGCTCCACCCAACACAATATGCCGAAGTGCTGGTAAAACGTATGGAAGCAGCTGGTGCTGAAGCTTATCTAGTCAACACTGGTTGGAACGGCAGCGGTAAACGCATCTCGATTCAAGATACCCGCGCCATCATTGACGCTATCTTAGATGGTTCGATTGAGAAGGCAGCAACCAAGCATATTCCAATCTTCAATCTTGAAGTACCAACCTCACTACCTGGTGTGAACCCAACCATTCTCGACCCACGCGATACTTACGTGGATCCTCTACAATGGACAAGCAAAGCTGAAGATCTCGCCTCGCGCTTTATCAATAACTTTGCCAAGTATACTGATAACGCAGAAGGTAAAGCATTAGTGGCCGCAGGCCCACAACTCGACTAAAACTGATAAGTCAGTAGCAAGCCCCTTTGATAAGGGGCTTTTTTTGTTGCTGCGTGAGGTAATTTGTTTCACTCTGTCGCAGGTAACGATTTACGAGTAAGGACACCATGAACAAGGCTTTGGCATTGCTGATTGCGATCATCGCGCTATTTCTCACTTTCATGCTGGGTATGTTTGCACTGCTACATACCTCTTATGCTACTCCCGTTGCTCAAACTCTCGTTGAACGGCTTTCGAAAGGAAACGTGACGTTTCAATCTCTTCAATACCAGTATCCTTTGCATTTTCAGTTCAACCAATTAACACTGCGGCAAAATAAGCAGCATATCCCGATAGAGCAAGCCGATATTTGGCTCAGCCCACAGCTCATTCGCGACCAAAAAATCGCCGTTGATAGCGTGCTACTTAGTGGTATCAGTCTACAAAATGGCCTTCCTACCGATTTGCGATCATGGCCCATTTCGGTGAGCCAAATCGCGCTCAATCACGCCGACATCGCCCAACAAGGTTGGCTAGCGCGTGGTGTTAACCTACAGATTAAAAATCCACATTGGCCGGATGCTCCAACAGCTCTGCCTTTCGGCGAGATACAACTCTCAGCTGAACAATTTTATTGGCAAGGAGAAGCGCTGAATAACCTACTGCTCGATATGGATTACAAACCTGCCAACAGCACCGTCTATGGGCTCTCGTTGTCATGGCGCGGCGCGGCTATTTCAGGTCAAGCCGAGCAGTATCCTCAAGGTTGGTCGCTGATCAATGTGACACTGGAAAAACTCAATCTTAGCCGAGATATGAGTCATTCCTTACGCCAATCGGGTTGGTTTCAGCTCTTTGACAAAATAGACCATATCAATAGCTTAGATATTTTAAACAGTCAGATCGAGCTTGCGGATATCAGCTTGCGTAACGTCGATATTTCGCTGGAGAACATTTATCCACACAGCAATATTTGGCAGCAGCAACAAGGTAAGTTCTCGCTGCAAGCCGACGATGCAACTTGGCTAGGTCAGCAGTGGGTGGAGCCGACCTTTAGCCTGCGCACCGAGCCGGGTAAACTGATCATTGAGGATTTTAGTAGTGAATTTAAGCAAGGTGATATTCAATGGGCGGGTGTTATCACCCCAACCTCAGCATCGCTGCAACAGCTCACTATTCGCGGTGTAAAATGGGTGAGCGAAAGCAAAGATGATTTTACGTCGCTGAGCCAGCATTGGCCGTGGGTTGATAACCTCACCATCGAGCAACTCACCATCGCCAATAGCCAACTCATTCAATTATTTGCGCCACCTTATTGGCAATTGTCTGGTGTCCATGCCAAAGGGAAGCAGTTAACTCTCGTAAAAGAAAAACGCTTGGGATTGTGGCAAGGCACGCTCAATATCAGCGCAAACAGCGCCAGCTACGATTCACTATTGAGCACGCAAAGCGTCGTTGAGATGCGCAGCGAGCAAGGCCAATGGTACCTAGATCGTTTATTCATGCCGTTAGAAAACGGCTATATCGATGCCACTGCGCGTTGGAATTTCCAAACGTTAAGTCAGCCTTGGCAAACCAACATTCATGCCGATGGGCTACCGCTAGCGGTGCTCAATAAAGTCACCCAGCTTCCCTTTACCATAGAGGGTCTCAGTGAATTGGAAGCGCAGGTCAACGGCCTCGCCGGAGACTACGCCACCTTCGCCCACTCCCTCACAGGTGAAGCAACGCTCAATATTCGACAAGGCATATTAACGCTAAGCGATCCTGAGCAAAACCTCAGCCATGAGCCGTTTACGCTCGAAGGTTTAGTCATTCACTCAGACAGAGGGCGGATGATGATTAATACAACGCCGCTGGTTGGAAAGACGCTCAAGGCAAACCTTGGTGGTCACGTGGATTTGGTCAAGTTGGAGAAAGGACAACTTAACCTTAACCTCCAACAGATGTGCCGTGAGATGCACTTCGAACTGCTCCACAACACACAGCACACCATCTATTCGTGTGATCCAGAAACCGATACTTACTCAGCCGATGATGCGGCGGCTAACAATGCCTTGTAATTGGGGATCAACATATAGGTTCCCGTAAATTCAACGGCGGGTTTACCGCCACTGGTGATAGTGACATTGACGACGATACGCGCTTTACGTCCACTGGCTAAACGATCTAAATCGCCACTGATGCCATCCAATGAAGTGAAGGCTAAAGGGTTATGCACCACAGGGTGACGATAGCGGATGCGGCTATCAACCAAAACAATATCGCCATTCAGGCTTCGCTCACGCATCAGCAACCATGCCATTCCCCATCCGGTCAAGGTGGCAAGGGTAAATGCCGAGCCTGCAAATAAGGTGTTGTGTGGGTTCAAATTCGGATTGAGCTGAGCGCTGCACTCAAATTGGTAGCCCGTATATTGAGTCACCTTAATGCCCATTTTTTCGCTGATAGGAATGTGCGTGGCCCAGCGTTCTTGCAGTTCAGTACACCATTCAGGTTTGCGAATCACATTGGCCATGGGATCAAGCGGTTTGACCATTTGTTGATGTCGCACTGGCCCGCGTTCATCATTGAGCGAGCCCCGGCGTTCAAAGCCGTTCTTTTCATAAAATGCAATCGCATCTTCACGGGCGCTACAGACTAGGCGCTTTGCACCTTCTTGACGAGCCAGTGACTCTAGCGCCACCAGCACCAAAGAGCCCATACCTTTATTGCGACGGCTACTTTTAACCGCCATATAGCGAATTTGCCCTTCGCAATCTGGCGTAATGTACAAGCGACCAATAGCAATCGGTCGGTTACGACCATCGACAATCATCCTGTGGTGGCTCATGCCATCATACTCATCACGCTCCGAGCCGATCGGTAGATGCCATGGCTCACGCAGCATTTGCCAGCGAAAATGGTAGTATTTATTCAGTTGGTTGTCGGTACTTGGCGTAATCAGTTTAAACATTTGGTTATCCCTAAATCACAGCCTCTCATACTCCGCATGATCCCAACGAAGGAGGCTCTATCCATTTCTTTATTAAACCTGAAGCCAGAATGTCACTGGGCCATCATTAATCAGCGAGACTTTCATATCTTGTGCAAAGCGGCCACGCTGAGTTGGCAAAATGTGCTCACACAAATCCGAAAAGTAATCATACAGACGCTCAGCATCAGCAGGGTGTGCACCTTTTGAAAATCCGGCACGCGTCCCCTTTTTGGTATCGGCTGGCAATGTAAATTGAGACACCACTAAAACCTGACCGTTCACTTGTTGCACGTTCAAGTTCATTTTTCCTTCTTCATCTTCAAACACGCGGTACTGAGTCACGCGTTCGACTAGACGTTTGGCCTTTGCCTCATCGTCATCTCTTTCGACCCCAAGTAGCACCAGTAAGCCTTGATTGATTTCGCCAACCACTTCCCCATCAACACGTACCGCCGCTTCACTCACTCTCTGGATCAACGCTATCACTCTGATTTCCCTTTATCATTTGCTCGGAGATAGGCAATGAGTTTAGCATTTCTTGCTCATTGCTCCAGTGCTCTTTTTCACCCAAAGTCGCCGTCACCTCCGCCCCAACGAGCACAATCATCCAGCATAAGTAGACCCACACAAACAGGATAGGGATCGCCGCCAGTGCGCCGTAAATCAGTTGATAGGAGGGAAACTGAGTAATATAAGCAGCAAACCCTTTTTTACTGAACTCAAATAAAATAGCCGCCACCATTGCCCCGACCAAGGCGTGTGAAAGATGCACTTTTTTATTCGGCACCAGCAGGTACAAACCGACAAAAGCAGAGAATGACAAAATAAAAGGTAGCCAGCGCAGCAACAAATTATAAGCACCAGAGAGTGCTTCGCTGTCAATAATCTTGAGTGAGGTAATATACGAGGTTGCCGCAATACTCGCGCCGACTAAAATTGGCCCGAGCGTAAGAACCATCCAATACATTGAAAAAGAGAGCACCATGCGCCGTTTGTTTTTAACTCGCCAAATGTAGTTCAAATTCTTGTCAATATTGGAAATCAGCATTAAAGCTGCAACGAATAAAAATGCCCCGCCCACGGCCGTCATCTTACCTGTATTCGCGATAAATTCGAGCAACGCCTCTCGCACTACATCGCCTGCGGCAGGCACAAAATGGGTGATCACAAAATCTTGAATAACCATACCGACATTGGCAAAAATAGAAAATGAGGAGAGAATTGATAACAGCACGGTAAGCATAGGTACGATCGACAACAACGTGATATAAGCCAAATAGCCCGCATTAACATTGACGCGGTCATGATCCATCCGGCTGAGTAAATAACGCGCAAACAGTAAACATTGTTTGCCAAGCTTTTTAATTTTCAAATGCCTTCTCCCTGCTTATTTTTATCATCAATCACCATTCTATACCTAAAACTGACTATATTGCAGATAAGCAAAGGGCGAGAAGTACACTCCTCGCCCTTAGATTAACTCGTTAACTTATACCATGACGGTATTAGCCACGGCTTGCACGTTTACGATCATTTTCAGTCAAATGACGTTTACGGATACGAATGCTCTGTGGGGTCACTTCCACTAGTTCATCGTCGTCAATAAACTCAAGTGCTTGCTCAAGTGTAAACTTGATTGCAGGTGACAATACTTGCGCTTCATCAGTACCAGAAGCACGAACGTTTGTCAGCTGCTTGCCTTTCAAGCAGTTCACTGTTAGGTCGTTAGAACGGTTGTGGATACCGATCACTTGGCCTTCGTACACTTCATCTGCGTGCTCAGTAAATAGGCGACCGCGCTCTTGTAGGTTGAATAGAGCGTAAGTCAACGCTTTACCTGTCGCGTTAGATATCAACACGCCGTTGTTACGTTGACCAATGTTACCGCCTTTGTGTAGGCCGTAATGATCAAACGTATGGTAAAGCAAACCTGAACCTGAGGTTAAGGTCATGAATTCTGTTTGGAAACCAATCAAACCGCGAGAAGGCATCATGAAATCAAGACGCACACGGCCTTTGCCGTCTGGAGTCATGTTCGTCAGCTCACCTTTACGTAGGCCGATTTTCTCCATCACGCCGCCTTGGCTCTCTTCCATCACATCGATCGTTACGGTTTCGAACGGTTCCATTTTCTGGCCGTCTTCTTCCTTCAAAATAACTTCAGGACGAGAAACCGCAAGCTCAAAGCCTTCACGACGCATGTTCTCAATCAGGATTGATAGGTGAAGTTCACCACGACCTGAAACGCGGAAGCGATCTGGGTTGTCGGTTTCTTCAACACGCAATGCTACGTTATGAACAAGCTCTTTTTGCAGACGCTCAAGGATATTACGTGAAGTCACGTATTTACCTTCTTTACCTGCAAACGGTGAGGTATTGACTTGGAAAGTCATGGTCACTGTCGGTTCATCAACGGATAGCGGCACCATGGCTTCAACACAGTTTTGATCACAAATGGTGTCTGAAATTTTCAGCTCACCTAAACCTGTTACCGCAATGATGTCGCCAGCGTTAGCTTGTTCAACTTCGTTACGCTCAAGGCCAAGATAACCCAGAACTGTACCAACTTTACCGTTACGTTTCTTACCATCAGCACCGACAACTGTTACTTGTTGGTTCGCTTTTACGCTACCACGAGTCACACGACAAACACCGATCACACCAACGTAAGAGCTGTAATCAAGTTGAGAAACTTGCATTTGTAGTGGGCCATCAAGGTCAACTTGTGGTGACTCTACATTGTCAACGATCGCTTGGAACAAAGGTTCCATGTTTTCGCCAACTTTACCTTCGTTAAGTGTCGCCCAACCGTTCAGTGCAGAAGCATAAACCACTTTAAAGTCGAGCTGCTCATCCGTTGCACCAAGGTTGTCGAACAGGTCGAACACTTGATCCATAACCCAATCAGGGCGAGCACCAGGACGGTCAATTTTGTTAATAACAACGATTGGTTTCAAACCGTGAGCAAAGGCTTTTTGTGTTACGAAGCGAGTTTGTGGCATTGGGCCATCAACCGCATCAACAATCAGCAAAACAGAGTCAACCATTGACATGATACGTTCAACTTCACCACCGAAGTCGGCGTGTCCTGGAGTATCTACGATGTTGATACGGAAATCATTCCAGTTAATGGCTGTATTTTTTGCAAGGATAGTGATACCGCGCTCTTTCTCGATATCGTTCGAGTCCATGACCCGCTCTTCCGTATTACCGCGAGACTCTAACGTACCTGACTGTTGCAGCAGTTTATCAACCAACGTTGTTTTACCGTGGTCAACGTGTGCGATGATCGCGATATTTCTTAATTTATCAATCTGTGGAGTAGCCATGGATTTTGCTTCACTTATTAAGGGAGTAACTCGCTTCGGCATGAGGCCGCAACGAGCATAGAACTTGATTAAAAAAACGGTCAATAATGTACCAGATTTTGGCGAAAAACCTAGAAATATGTGATCTATCGCGCTGATTTTCGCTCACCACAAGCTTAGTCCGCTACTTGCTTTAAAACAAATTGCATCAAAATGGACTAAATCAGCATTGACAAGCCTAGTAAACCTAGGCTGAATAGTGTGCGCTTTGGTAGTTAATGGTGCAACATAAAACTCAAGGCACCAAAATAGTGCAAATAAGGATCTTTTTGGTGCAGAGAAGCATTTAAATTCGACAAAGAACAACCAAAGCACTTGAAATTAAAGGATTAATTTAATTGGCACGAATTTAGCTTTGTTAGAAACAGCATCGATTAATAAGTTTAGAATGAAATTAATCAATGCTAGTTTCAATTCGATTCGGGCCATTACCGCTTTAATAACACTGGAGGTTATCCAAGATGTCAGTAGAAAACGTTCTATCGCTGATCCAAGAAAACGAAGTTAAGTTTGTTGACCTGCGCTTTACCGACACGAAAGGCAAAGAGCAACATATATCTATTCCTGCTCATCAAGTCGACGCAGACTTCTTCGAAGAAGGTAAGATGTTCGATGGTTCATCCGTTGCTGGCTGGAAAGGAATCAATGAGTCTGACATGGTGATGATGCCTGATGCATCAAGTGCAGTTCTTGACCCGTTCACAGAAGACGCAACACTTAACATTCGTTGTGACATTCTAGAGCCTGCAACCATGCAAGGCTACGATCGTGACCCACGTTCTATCGCAAAACGCGCAGAAGATTACATGCGTTCAACAGGTATCGCAGACACCGTTCTTGTCGGTCCAGAGCCAGAGTTCTTCCTTTTTGATGACGTGAAATACACCAACAATATGTCTGGTGCCTCATTCAAAATTGATGATATCGAAGCGGCTTGGAACACTGGCGCTGAAATTGAAGGTGGTAACAAAGGTCACCGCCCTGGTGTGAAAGGTGGTTATTTCCCTGTTGCACCGGTTGACTCATCACAAGACATCCGCTCAGCCATGTGTTTGATCATGGAAGAGATGGGCCTCGTCGTTGAAGCTCACCACCATGAAGTAGCGACTGCAGGTCAAAACGAAATCGCCACTCGCTTTAATACGCTAACTACTAAAGCCGATGAGATCCAAATCTACAAATACGTGGTGCACAACGTTGCGCACGCCTTTGGTAAAACAGCGACCTTCATGCCTAAGCCTCTTGTTGGCGACAACGGTTCAGGTATGCACGTTCACCAATCTCTTGCAAAAGATGGTGTAAACCTATTTGCTGGTGACAAGTACGGCGGTCTATCTGACTTAGCGCTTTACTACATTGGCGGTATCATCAAGCACGCGCGTGCCATCAACGCATTTGCTAACCCATCAACAAACTCGTACAAGCGCCTTGTCCCTGGGTTTGAAGCACCGGTAATGCTAGCTTACTCGGCTCGTAACCGTTCTGCGTCTATCCGTATTCCAGTAGTACCAAGCCCGAAAGCACGTCGTATCGAAGCTCGTTTCCCAGATCCAGCAGCAAACCCATACCTAGCGTTTGCCGCTCTTCTAATGGCTGGTCTTGATGGTATCAAGAACAAGATCCATCCAGGAGAAGCGATGGATAAAGATCTGTACGACCTACCAGCAGAAGAAGCCGCTGAGATTCCAAAAGTAGCCGAGTCACTTGAAGTGGCACTAAAAGCACTGGATGAAGATCGTGAATTCCTGACCGCTGGCGGCGTATTCTCTGATGATTTCATCAACTCATACATCACGCTAAAAGCAAAAGATGTAGAACGCGTCAACATGGCCGTTCACCCACTAGAATTTGAATTGTACTACTCGGTATAATTCTTAGCTTTAGTACAAAATGTAACTTAGGTTACGGATTTATTAGGCTCGCCTCGCAGGTGAGCCTTTTTCATATTTGGGGTTAATTCCGAACGTCGTAACATTAGCGTTACAACAATAACGGCACTCAAAAGCCGATACCCTTAACGTGAAAACATCTCTATATAGGGGGATGCCTGTGAATCTGATCCGAACTTTACTCCTAACACTCATCATGCTTTATTCCGCGACTTCAATTGCACAAAACGTCTATACGTGGGTGGATGCGAACGGCGTGTTGCATCTTAGCGATGTCCCACAAGATAAGGGAGCAAAGCAAATTTCGATTCCTGATTTTCAGGCCGATGCGCCTGAGCCAACCTTTGAAAAATCTCACCCCGTCACTAACCTTACCAAAGAGCTGCCACTGGAAAAATCCGCAACCCATGTCAACAAAATAGAACCGCTAACCATTGCAATTCGCTCTCCGGCTGACGATGAAACCTTACGCAGCAATGCGGGCGTTATTTCAATCAACGCCGAACTCAATCGCAACTTAACCGTCAGTGAACAGTTGCAATTGGTCATGAATGACAAGGCCTATGGCGCTCCCACCACTCAACCTACTTGGACGCTGAAAAATCTAGATAGAGGAACGCATCGCTTTTTAATTCAAGTAGTTGTAAACGGCAAGATTATTGCATCGTCTAACCCTGTGACGGTGCATTTACATCGAGCCAGCATCAAGTGATGAACTCTTCGCCAATAAGCTCGATATAACAACAGGTTTCACTTTTTCTTCTGACACCGATGCGCCATACTTAGCCATGCAATGCACCAAAGTTGTGCATTGCATCATTTGGGAACACGGACAAGGATGAAAACGTGAATTGTGAGCTAAGCCAAACGATTTTAAATAATATCGTTACCGCCACCTTGATGCTCGATGAGTCTCTTTGTATCCGTTATGCCAATCCAGCGGCTGAACAACTCTTCTCCCAAAGTGCTAAGCGAATTATCAACCAACCACTGTCAAAACTCATCCAGCACGCTTCTCTTGATTTAGCGCTGCTTTCTCAGCCGTTGCAAAGTGGCCAAAGTATTACTGATAGCGATGTTACGTTTGTGGTCGATGGTAAGCCACTGATGCTGGAAGTGACCGTGAGCCCTATATCTTGGCAACGCGAGCTGATGCTTTTGGTCGAAATGCGCAAAATTGGCCAACAACGACGGTTAACACAAGAGCTCAATCAGCACGCGCAACAGCAAGCGGCAAAGCTCTTAGTTCGCGGGCTGGCGCATGAAATTAAAAACCCATTAGGTGGGCTACGCGGCGCGGCGCAACTGCTAGAAAGAATGTTGCCGGACCACAGTCTCACTGAGTACACCCAAATTATTATTGAACAAGCCGATCGACTGCGCGCGCTCGTTGATCGTTTGCTCGGCCCACAAAAACCGGGCAAGAAGTGCTCTGAAAATCTCCATGTAATTTTGGAAAAAGTCCGCCAATTGATTGAGCTAGAAGCCAGCACACACTTGGTGATTGAACGAGATTATGACCCCAGCTTGCCCGATATTTTGATGGATACCGATCAAATCGAGCAGGCATTACTGAATATCGTCAGCAATGCGGCACAGATTTTATCTCATGATCCGCATGGTAAAATCACACTGCGCACCAGAACAGTGCACCAAGCCAATATTCACGGACAGCGCCATAAGTTAGTGGCACGCATAGAAATCAGCGATAACGGCCCAGGCATTCCTACCGAATTACAAGACACACTGTTTTACCCCATGGTCAGCGGCCGTGAAGGTGGGACGGGGCTGGGTCTTTCTATCTCACAAAACCTGATCGATCAGCACAATGGAAAAATCGAGGTTGAAAGCTGGCCAGGTCGAACCACATTTACTATTTATTTACCCATTTGACCGATGTCAGATTGGGTTTGCTGCTAAGGAATAAACATTATGAGTAAAGGATACGTTTGGGTGGTGGACGATGATAGTTCGATCCGCTGGGTGATGGAAAAAACGCTCTCATCAGCCAACATAAAATGCGAAACGTTTTCCGATGCCGAAAGTGTGTTACTGGCGCTAGAAAGAGAAACGCCCGATGTGCTCGTTTCCGATATTCGCATGCCGGGCATGAATGGTATTGAGCTGCTAAACCAAGTTCATTCACGATCTCCTGAGTTGCCCGTCATCATCATGACTGCCCACTCAGATCTTGATGCCGCGGTGAATGCCTATCAAAAAGGTGCCTTTGAGTATCTGCCTAAACCTTTTGATGTCGATGAAACCCTCACCTTGGTTGAACGTGCCATTGCGCATAGTCAGGAGCAGCGCAAAGAACAATCCAATCAACAGATTGGCGTTGATAGTACACCGGAAATCATTGGAGAAGCCCCTTCAATGCAAGAGGTATTTCGGGCGATTGGCCGTTTATCACGTTCCTCAATCTCAGTCTTGATCAATGGTGAATCAGGAACCGGGAAGGAGTTAGTCGCTCACGCGCTTCATCGCCATAGCCCACGTGCCCAAAAACCGTTTATTGCCCTCAATATGGCCGCAATTCCAAAAGATCTCATCGAGTCAGAACTGTTTGGTCATGAGAAAGGAGCATTCACTGGTGCAAACAGTGTCCGCCAAGGGCGTTTTGAGCAGGCCAATGGGGGCACTCTGTTCTTAGATGAAATTGGCGATATGCCGCTCGACATTCAAACTCGGCTACTGCGTGTTTTAGCCGATGGTCAGTTTTACCGCGTAGGAGGGCATTCAGCAATCAAAGTGGATGTCCGCATTGTCGCCGCTACTCACCAAAACTTAGAAAAACTCGTTCATCAAGGAAAGTTTCGTGACGACCTTTTTCACCGTCTCAATGTCATTCGTATTCATATCCCAGCACTGCGTGAGCGAAGCCAAGATATAGAAAAACTGACCAAGCACTTTCTCGCCTCTGCAGCAAAAGAATTAGGCGTAGAAATGAAAACGCTACATCCTAAGAGCATTGAAATTTTGAATCGTCTTGAATGGCCGGGAAACGTACGACAACTTGAAAATATGTGCCGCTGGTTAACTGTAATGGCCAGTGGCAGCGAGGTGCTACCCAGTGATCTTCCTTCCGAATTATTGTCGGAAAAGAAAAATAATGACTTTGATAGTGCTATAAGTTGGCAACAACAACTCGCAAGTTGGGCTAAATCTTCATTAGCTTCAGGAGAAACAGAGTTGCTTTCTTATGCACTTCCTGAATTTGAACGTATACTTTTGGAAGCAGCACTTCATCACACCAATGGTCACAAACAAGACGCAGCTAAGGTGCTTGGGTGGGGGCGCAATACGTTGACAAGGAAGTTAAAAGAACTTTACTGAGAATTTTTTAATGATCAGGTGTAGTGATTCACTTTCTGGCACAATGCAATCACCCACCACCTTGCGTGTTTTACCGATAATTTGTATGGATGCAGAAGACACGACATGTCATTTACGAATCAAATAACGTTGAAAACAGCCGTTGTTCTACCATTTGTTATGATTTTCCTCATAACGATTGGAGTGATTGTGGGTGTACAAAAATACAGTTATGAAGAGATGGTTGATGACATTAGCAGCAAACAGCTTTCATCATTAAATGCCAATGTAGAGCAGCGACTGATCAGTTTTCTCGATGAACCTTTTCAAGCCAGCCTCGCTTTAAGCCACACGATCGGCTTTAGTCAGTTCTATTCTGCGGACGATGTCAGTAAAATAGAAGGATATCTGCTTGCCAGTTTTGAAACGCTTTATCGACCACTAGAACAAATTGATGTGATCGGATTTGGTGGCGAACAGGCGGAGTACGTGGGCTTTCGCAAAGAGATTGGTGATAGTTTTACCTTGATGGTGAAAGATAATCGAACTCAGCAAAACTTGGTGATCTACTCAGGAAAAACCATCAATCAAGATATTCGCTCCACCATTGCCGATTATGATCCAAGAACTCGCCCCTGGTATACTCCAGTTGCACAAAGTTTAAGCCCAAGTTGGTCGCCAATCTACACTAATGTTGATGAACGCCAAGAGATCACGCTCTCTGCTTTAGCACCCGTTTTCTCTATGAACAAATTCATCGGTGTTTTGGTGACTGATGTGAAAATCGATACGTTCAATGCGTTTCTGGCCTCACTGCAACAGAAAACTCATGCCAACGTGTATATTATTGATCCAGAAAAAAGATTGGTGGCTCACTCCAATACCAGCACCGTTGTCTCTTGGGGGACCGAACTGTCGGCAAAAGGAGAGCGACTACTGGCTATCGAAAATGCCAACCCAGTGATCCAAGCCAGTGCACATTATATTGATAACCATGACAAAATGCTGTCAGCAACACTCAACAAATTCGAAACGGTAGTTGATGGCACCCGCTATTTTAATCATCTCACTCCCTTTAAAGATAAACATGGCATCGAATGGTTTATTGGCGTCTCGATTTCAGAAACCGATCTACTTGGTCGATTGCCAGAAAACCAACAAAACAGTTGGATTATTGGCGGTATTGTCAGCCTTATCGGCATTGGTATAGGGCTCATTGCCTTTAATCGAATCACCACTCCAATTACCGCTACCGCGGCTGCTGCTCAGCATCTAGCAAAAGGGGATTGGGAAAGTAACATGCCGAAAGCTGGCAATATTTATGAAACGAGTTTGCTTGTTTATTCATTCAATGAAATGGCCAACAACCTAAAAGCCTCATTTAAGGCATTGCATTCCCAATTGATCTACGATTCCCTAACCAAGCTCTATAGCCGTGAAGGTTTAATTGATAACTTTAGTCAATTAAATCAAATTAATGGCAGCCTATTGCTTATCGGCATCGATAAATTCAGAGATATTAATGACAGCTTGGGACATCAGCAAGGTGACTTACTATTACAAATTATTGCTGAAAAATTACGCACACTATTTGCGAGCACCTCATGTATTGCTCGTACAGGTGGTGATGAATTCGCTATTTACATCCCCTCTTTACAACAAAAGAATGAAGCCCAATCCGCGGCTAACAGCATATTACAAATGTTTGCTGTCCCATTCTCAATGCATAATGAAAAAGTGGTCGTCAATGCCTCCATTGGCATCGTGCTTCCTAATGACACACTCCATACTATGGCGCTATGGTTACGTAATGGTAGCATCGCACTCAGCCACGCCAAGCAAGAGCGCTCAAGGATCTGCTATTACTCTCCAGAGATGGACGATGTTTCTCGTAAACGTACGCAAATGCTCACTCAAATTAAGCTTGCCATAGAGAACAAAGAATATATTCCGTATTATCAACCAATTGTAAACTTATCAACGGGAGATATCATCGGAGCTGAAGCCTTGGCACGCTGGGTGACACCAAGCGGTGATATCATTCCCCCCTTGGAATTCATTCCTATCGCTGAAGAAAGCGGCTTTATTGGCCTGATTGGTGAGCAAATCTTGTATCAAGCGTGTTTTGACACGATGCAAGGCATCAAGATGGGTAAATGGGGATCGACGTTTAAAATGCACGTCAACCTCTCAGTGAACCAGCTATCTCAACCTCAGTTTGTTCATGAACTCAAAGCGACTTTGGAAAGAACGGGGCTTGAACCCAATAATCTCGCTTTAGAGATCACAGAATCAAGAATTGTTGATAACGACCCAGTTATTTTAGCAAACATGAACAAACTCAAAGAGCTGGGCATCCATATCGCGATAGATGATTTTGGTACCGGATACAGCTCCCTTTCTTATTTACATCAACTTCCATTCGATTGTTTAAAAATAGACAGGGCGTTTGTATCGCAGCTCGAACAGACAAATCTCAGTAGCTCAGTCGTTGCGGCAATCATCAACATGACTCGTGGGTTTAATGTCGAAATTGTAGCAGAAGGTATTGAAACCAAAGAGCAAGTCCATCTCCTAACCATGCTTAACTGCACTCAGGGACAAGGCTTTCTGTTTAGTAAAGCCATCCCTTTTAACGAATGGTCAACAGATATGGTAAACATAAAAGCCAAATAAACAGAATTGGATGATTTAATACTCTTTGCTAGCTGACACTGACCACATTGATTTTTATACTTGATGCTATACACACTTTCGGAAAAACATAATGATAACTAAAAATCTACCGCTTACTGATTTGCATCGCCATCTTGACGGCAACATTCGAACCAAAACTATCTTAGAACTAGGGCAACGATTTGGTGTAGCGCTGCCAGCTGGCAACATAGAAGAGCTCACACCTCATGTACAAATCGTCGAAGCAGAACCATCATTGGTCGCCTTTTTATCAAAACTTGATTGGGGAGTTGCCGTATTGGGTGATCTCGATGCTTGCCGAAGAGTCGCCTACGAAAATATCGAAGATGCCTTAAATGCTCAAATTGATTATGCCGAGCTGAGGTTCTCTCCTTACTATATGGCTATGAAACATCAACTGCCTATCGCTGGCGTTGTTGAGGCTGTAGTTGATGGGGTACAAGCGGGCGTTCGAGACTTCGGTATTCAGGCTAACCTAATAGGAATTATGAGCCGCACTTTTGGCACCGATGCTTGTCAGCAGGAGCTAGACGCTATTTTGACTCAAAAGCAGCACATTGTTGCAGTCGACTTGGCAGGCGATGAACTTGGGCAACCGGGCGAGCGATTTATTTCTCACTTTAAACAAGTACGAGATGCAGGACTAAGAGTTACAGTACATGCTGGAGAGGCGGCGGGGTCAGAAAGTATGTGGCAGGCAATTAAAGAGCTAGGTGCAGAACGCATTGGACACGGAGTAAAAGCCGTCCATGACCCTAAGCTAATGGATTATCTTGCCAAACACCGTATTGGCATTGAGTCTTGCCTAACGTCAAACTTCCAAACGAGCACAGTAAACTCTCTTGCTCATCATCCTATAAAACAGTTTTTAGAGCACGGGATACTTGCTTGTTTAAATACTGATGACCCAGCGGTTGAAGGTATTGAACTTCCATATGAATATGAAGTTGCAGCACCTCAAGCGGGTCTTTCTCAAGAGCAGATCAGACAAACGCAAATTAACGGATTAGAATTAGCCTTTCTTTCAGACTCAGATAAAAAAGCACTGTCAGCCAAAGCCGCTTTGCGTAGCTAAATCTCCTGAACCATGTCTCTCTAGCCGATGTTTAATACATCGGCTTTCTTATACCTAAGACCGAAAAGAATCAAGATAGATTGACCACTACTGCACTGAGAGTAATAAAAATAAAATGCTATTTTACTCAAACGAAAAAAGCCCAGCTATTACTAGCAGGGCTTCTTAATAAGTGGCGGAGCGGACGGGACTCGAACCCGCGACCCCCGGCGTGACAGGCCGGTATTCTAACCAACTGAACTACCGCTCCGCAGCGTGTCTGGTTAGACAATATTCAAAGCCTGGCGATGTCCTACTCTCACATGGGGAGACCCCACACTACCATCGGCGCTGTTGTGTTTCACTTCTGAGTTCGGCATGGAATCAGGTGGGTCCACAACGCTATGGTCGCCAAGCAAATTTCTTAATTCGGAAAGCTGCTTCGTTCTCATTCACACATTCAATGTTCTTCAATTGAGCCCACAAAACCCCTTCGG
>NZ_CAWNJO010000040.1:0-60076 GCF_963874835.1 Vibrio sp. V12_P9A6T4
GCAGGAATGAGCGTGAATTGGTTGCTGTACGTGGTCGCGCCACTGCCGCCCTCTTCTTCCAATGCTTGTGGCTGCTGCCCCTGATGATGCACTTGCACTACAACCCAATCGCGGTTCGCGCTGTCGTCAAGGTGCTCTTGTAAGTCAAACTTTGTGCCCGCTTGTAAACCGGGGTGGTTACTTTTTCCGCTCGCGGTACGCGCTTCTCGTCGTAGGTACTCTAAGCGAATTTGATTAAAGGCTTTGCCGCTGACGTCGTCTTTAAAGCGACCCGGTGCATCAAAGTGCTCGTAGGTCGCTTGCTGGTAATCCATATCGCGCCCTTGCGCTTGCTGAGCAAACGAGTAGCTCGGCTTTTTAAAGCTGTAATCTTGCAGCGCGCTGTGGCTCACTTCGGTTTGGCTGTGTTGCGTTAATTGCGAGACATAAGGGCTCTCCATCACGCCACCCGCAAGGACGTTGTAAGGGATAGGCGTTTCTCGCTTTATCAGGCTTTGGCTGTCGTCACTGAAAAAGAGGGTGTGTTTCCCTTCTTCATGAATGAAGTGATACACCAAGCCCTCTTCGGCGGCTAAGCGGTGCAAGAAGTCGATATCCGTCTCACGGTACTGCACGCAGAATTCACGCTGAGCACACTCACGCTTCAGCGAGAAGGCGTAGTCGTTAATGCCCATTTCTTGCAGTACGATGGAGAGGATTTCAGGAACGGTTTTGAGCTGGAAAATACGGCTGTTTTGGCGCAGTGATAGCCGCTCTAATGCTGGAACTAAGGTCAGTGAGTAAAAGGTGTGATGATGGCCAATATCGCCTTTACTGAACTGGCGCACAATGCCGTGCACGCGCTGCACGACAAGGCCATCACGCAACATCTCAAGCTGAGCGGTTTTGTCCACCAGCTCCAACGCCGTTAAACCAGATTGGCGACTGGCCAGTTTTATCTCATAGCGAAAACCGTAGCAGCGCAGGCCCGCTTGCGTGCTATCAGACAGCGATTCCACACCTTGGTATTCATGCACCACTAACGTGTCGTCTGCCAAACCCTCCACGGTGAGCCTAAAACTTAACCTTGCCATCTTTTTCCCTTCCACTCTTTTATCGCAAAATGACACTAGTACAGCAAGTGCAGTGCCAGATATTTTTCTTTGATATTCATTAGCTTATAAACAGCTCGATTGACAAAGGCAACAAACTGCCTGATATGAGCAAAAAGTTGCCCTTCAATAACCAATTGTTGCTCAGCTTATTGAGCCTGAGCTTCCTGATTATGTGTCACAGTCAAATGCTCAAACTGCTTGTCGAGCTCGGCCATTTTCCAGCTCAAATTATTAAGCCGCTGCTTCAGAATCATAAACTCCTGTTCAGCCTGTACAACATCACCTTTTTTGAGCAACTCTTCGACATATGCAGTTCTCCCATAAATAGGTGACAGACTAATAGCGAACTCCTCCAGCGATTTGGTTTGTCTTTGCAGTTCGGTTAATTTTCCTTTTTGCGCGAGCAGCGCGATGTTGGCCATCTTGGTTCGCGTTTCACTAAAACGCTCCATAAAGCGCTCAGTTTGTTGCAGAGCTTCACGCTTAGCATCGGCAAACGCTTGATCAACCTCCAGCACCGATTCGGTTTGGGGATAAAGTTGTAATAACGCATCCAACACTTGCTGGGCTTCAACACGAGCCGATTCAAAAGAGCGCGCCATTTTTTGCTCAATCTCCTCTCGGTACAATGGCACAATCTCATTTGACAACCGTTCAAGCTTGGCTGGCGAGTTGGCCTGTTGAAACGCATTGATCTGATCTGGCGTATGTAAAGCAGGTAACCTTAGGTTGGTTGCATAAGATATTGAGTTGAAAAACGGCAAATAAGTGACGGCCCCATACACCATCACAACACCAAGAACACCGGATATAAAAGCGGCCACATGCGTAACACGTGAGCGCTTTTGATTACGCACCTGCTCAACTTGTTCCGTTTGAGTATGGCGCTTTAGCAGCGAATGATATTGCGTTTCTAAACGATCAATATGTTCAAAAATAGCAAAACCTACTCCTTCGAAATCAACCAAATAGTCCGGCTGTTGCAGCTCTAAAATGGCATGCATACGCTCACAAAAGCGCTCACAACGGTATAAATCACGCAGTGCTTCATGATTCGGACGCAGACCTTTTAACTCCCGCACTACACGAGCATTAACCCAATCGAGCACTTCCTTGCGCATTTTCGCCGATTTTACGTCCGGTTTTGGCAAATTACTTAAGCAGCAGCACAGCAGTTCAACACCATTGGCATATCCCGCTAAGCCCTGCATTTTTAAACAGGCTACGGTGTAATAACCGCACAGCAAAAGGTCAATCCCCGGGCCTTTTGCTAATGTTTCACAAGCAACTTTCACCACAGCCCAGTCTGGACCACCTGATAATGGGTTGTTACGACGATTGATCTCATCTCTCACCTTTTGGTAGGCATCAATGTGACGAACAGCGGCAGCATCATCTATCAAATGAAAACGAGCGTGGTCGATAAATACAATATTGGACATGACTACAGCGTCCTAAGTGAGTTGAGGAGCGATGACCAATCGCTCCTCACTATTATTTTAGTAAAGGGTTTTCGAGAGTTTGAATGACTTAAATAACCGCTCGGTGAATGGGTTAATATCTGCCTCTGAATTGAGTCGATAAATCATCTCACCACCGTCAACTGCAAACTTAAAGTCAACCGACGTGGAACTAGCACCCACCACATCACCTTGTTCAAGCAAGCGGAAAAATGCCCACGGACCTTGGATATTAATACTTCGTGGCGACATATTATTTTTAGTCGGCACTAACGTTACTTTAGAGATCGCAGAATCACGCAGCGTATTTGGCCAAATCAACTCGACACTGTCTCTTGGGCCGTGACTGTAAGCGAGATATTGACCATCAACATTCAGCACACTGCGGCGTTTGTTGTTGCTCAAGCGTAAGGGTTCAACCGAGAAACTAACGTCTAAGACCCCTTTGCGGTTAAAGAAAGCTTGCTGAATTTTCTTTGCCTGCTTGAGCTGTTCTAGAACGTCTTTGCGAATAATCGACTGCGCGTTATCGTCATCATTGACCGCAATATTTTCTTCCACAAACATTCTTAGCTGGTTGTTGTAGAAGTTGTCTAATGTGCCGTTGGGCGCAAAAAACGCTTCAAAGTCAGAAAGAGAACTGTCTTTGTTGGATGACTCATTAAATGGATAGCGCCCAGCTAATTTCTCTTCAAAGGTTTTGTAAACATCATCATGCCAACGAACTTCAAGGTGCTTAATCGCTTCTTGTTTGACAACATACCAACTCTCATCCGCCAGTTTAGACACCATAGTATCGAGCGGTTTAGGCAAACCTGATGCAATACGTTTCACCGTGTAAATTGGATCAGCGTTCACTAATTTTACGCGTGCTTTAGTGGCATCAAGCGCAGCCATACCAACATCTGGCGCTTCTTGAATAGATTTGAGGTAATTTTGTAACTCTTCCACCGCCACTAACACTTCATTGATGTACGCTGGCTTATCACCGACTGGCTTGAGCATAGCGTTTAGTTCAGCAAAGGGCGCATCAATCTGCGAAGCAACTTTGTATTTTGGATTTTTTAACAGCTCTTTTTGCGCGGCTTCATCTTTAGGCACGCTGGCATACATTTGAGTATTGCTTTCTAAAGTGCGAAGCAAACGCTGCATCGGTTCAATGTTGCCAGTAAAGTTTTCTAATACTGACACCGCGTCATTGATGTCGCTAAAATACTTAACGCTGATTTCATTAAGAGCCGCACGCCAGGTATTGGTGTAGTCCGCCACATACAAGCTGCGGATTTTGTTACGAAGGTCATGCTTATCCGCTTCGCTAAATTGAGCCGATTTGGATTGCCCTAGTACCCAACTGTCGATCAAGGCCAGCTCAGAAACGGATTCTGATTGCGGCATGAAGTAATCTTCAAACCCTTTTTTGGTAAGCATTTGGGGAATATACAGCGAGCTGCTGTTGACCACTCGCTCTTCAAAAACCACATCAAAGACGGGGCCAATCAAGTTGCGTAAATTGATCGAGGGGCCAAGAACCGTTTGTGCATTCAACTTCAAATTACGGTAAACACGTTGATCGTTAGGCATAGAACCAAGATCAGACTGCACTTTCGCCACCACCTGATCATAAGGCTTCATCACCGACTCTGCATTGCGATCACCGCGCGCGCGATCACCCGCTAAATCCGTGTGTAACATGGCGTAGTCTAAATGCCCCAGTAGTTCTTCTTGGATCACGCGTTGCCCAGCGAACTCTTGCTGCCAGTATTTGGAGAAATAATCGAGTACATAATCCTTATAGCGGCCGCTTTTATCTACCATCATGCGATAAACACGCAGCACGGCCAGTTTCTCTTCATCTGTTTTGGCTTGGTTAAGCTGCACAACGACATCAGCCATTAGTAGAGGTAAAAAGCGGTTTTCCAATAAATTCAAATAGGTCGCTTCAACCATTGGACCAATCGTGTGGCCTTGGTACAAACCAAAATCGGAAATGTACTGTGGTTTATCACGGAAGAAGCCAAACTCCAATGTCGCCTCTCGAATTTTATTGAGCGGCACGAGAACATCTTGCTGAGAGGCTAAATAAAGATTAGAGGGGAACTCGTTTTTGTACTCGTTTACTTTCGCTAACACCGCATCAGAATGCTTCACGTTACTAAGGTAATAACGATGCCAAGTGCCGACTAATAACACAGTTGCAATAGAACAAGCCACTACTGACAAACCAATCAAGCGCCGTTTTTGCTTCGCAACACGAAAATTATCTGAGGCAAGCCCAGCTTCAGGATAGATGATGTTATTAAACAGTTTTTGTGTGAAATAAACCGTTGAGTTTTTGGCTTGCTGTGCTTTATTAATGGCATGATCTAGCCCATAACGACGCGAAGCAGCATCATCAAATGCGTTTGTGGGTACGCCCTGTTGATACACAGAAGTGAAATACGCGCCACGCACCAAAGCCGAAGTAGAGAACTGATCACTGGCCAATGCATCGTTGAAAAATTGTAATAAGATCTCTTTTAAACCAGAAATTTGACGCGTGAAACTATAAATAGCATTGCGCTCTTCGAGATCCATAGGTACAGAAACCGCATGCGGCAGTACATCATTAATGCGCTCAACAAACTGACTGTAGTCTTTTGAAAACTCGTTGAGCCAATTATCTAAGTCATCAATAGAGTCAAGCGAAAAGGTAAAGCCCAGCACATCTTCACGCTGACTGCGCGAGTAATGTTTAAAGAAAGGTTCAAAACCGTGTAATAAATCCAATTTCGTCAATGCAATATAGACAGGTAGACGCGTGGATAACGTCTCCATCAGTTCACGTAAGCGAGCACGTAATAAATTGGCGTAAGCTTTACGCTCGGTTGCAGTTGCGGTTGCTAAGTGAGAAACGTCTAACGCTAAAACAATACCGTTGAGTGGACGACGGCTACGCGTTCTCTCCAACCAATTAACAAAATGAAGCCACAAACGGCGCTCCATCGCACCATCGTTATCATTGCTATGGTTACCTTGTGTCAGTAGCTCTCCATCTGGATCAATCAATACCGATTCATCGCCAATCCACCAATCAAACGAATACGGGTTTTCACTTTTTTGACCCGAGGCTCGCATTACCGAAGAAAAAACAAAGTTTTGCCCAGAGCGGTTGATGAGGCTGGTTTTACCGGCATTTTCCAAACCGAGCACTAAATACCATGGCAACGCATAAAGATAATTACGTTTATTGAGGTTCTCTTTCATGCTGATCATCACTTGGTTCAGCTCAACCTCTTGGCGCTCTTCATAGGCTTTAATTGGATCTTGGCGAAGCTGATCTTCACGCTTTTGCTCGGCTTTAAAACCTTGCAATTTTCGCCACTGCCAAACACCCCAAACGGCCAATGCACCTAAAGTGAACAAGCTACTTGCCACTGCGCGAGCGGTTATCGATTCAAGTGGCTTATTACCCGCGATCTCTAGCCAAGGGCCTGCCCACCAAATCGCAACATTCAATAGAATGAATGTGCTAAATAGCAAAATAGGCATCGCCGCGGCAATGCCCGGTGTTAACTTTCTTGCGATCCCAACAATAAATTTCCACATGGGTTTGTGTCCTTCGTTTACTCTGACGTTGTGTATTGTTCTAATTGCTCAACTAATGAGGGTTCCCAATCGGTAACGCTCATGGTGCTAACCTGAGCATGTAACGTTTGGTACTGTTCTTTCGCCATCGCATCTAAATTATTGCTATTTAACAAATCAGCCGATAATAACCGCCAATAGAATTTATCCCTTGGCTCACTGGCGCTGACCAGACCATCGTTGAGCATAGAGAGCGCCACCGCAATGCCTCCCTCTTTCGCTAAGCTAAACGCCTCTTTGCGTTTGTCTTGCCAATCACCTGCTACTTGGCCTTGGGCGCTACTTTGCTGCTGGCTGAGTAGCCACTCTTTTACGCTCGCATTGACAAAAGGCTCGCCTCCTTTGAATTTCAACTCGAGCAGCGCAGGTAGACGTGCCACAAACTGCTGGCTTTCACTCAAAATGGCTTCACTCCACGCCTTTTGGCCTAAGCTTTGCGCGATTTGATAGCTCATCATCTGCCCTTCAAACCAGTAAGGTGCCATGGTCAAACTCTGCTCTACCTTGCGCCATAAGGCTAAATCTGGGCTACGCATTTGGTCGTGATACTCTTTGATTCGTTCTTGCGCCATCGCCCGTAACAGTGTTTCACCGCTGACGTCGTGCTCAGGTAATGAGGTAATACTTGACCACACGGCAAAACGCCTGACTCGTATTGCCAAGGCAATGCCGAACTCTTGTTCAGACAAAAACTCAGCTACCTTTAGTAAAGTCTGCTTAGTAGCTTTGTCACTTGAACTGTCGACGGAGATGGCGCTCTGGGTGGTGGTTTTACGTTCAACCGCCGGAGTCTCTTGCACATGTTGAGTCGCTTGCTCACGTTCTGTTGCACGGCGCAGTTGGGCTTGAACTTTAGCCACTAGACTTTCAACGCTTTCAGACATCAGTCCGGCTTGAGTAGTCGCTTGCTGTAGCGCGTCGATCGCGGTGTTTAACTCATCACGATCTGGTCCATCAAATTGTGCGAAATCTAACTTGTCGATGACTAAGGCTAACCGCTGCACAATCTGGCTGAAGAATTTGCGACGTGGCAAACTGCCTCTTTTGCCTGGCGCAGGGAAGCAATCTTCCCAGTAAAGGGACATGAAATCGCTCAGCAGCTGCAGCGACGTGGTGAAACGTAGCGGTGTGACTTGGTTATGCAGACACTGCAACAGGTAGATCAATAATTTGAGATCTTTACTTTTTTCGCTGAGCAGTTTGAGCGTACTGTGTTCGACTTCATCCCATTGCACGCTAGCGTGGGAGAGTGACCCCACTTTCATCATTTGATCTTCAACAAAATCAAACAGTGGATCATCAATCAGCCGCTCACCCACAGGGTTATCGGCTTGAATAGGCTGAGTAATACAGCGGCGATAATCGGTTAACTCCATTGGAACTCCTTACCAACCACAGCGTGTTTTTAGTGCCGTTAATGATTGCGAAAGCTCGCTCGCATCAAACTGCAATCCATCAACAAAAGGAGAGTTTGAACGCAGCACAAGGCGATTTTCTCGCGCCATCGCTTTCATCATCTCAATCGCTGGCATGCCTCTGCCTGAGGAAAAGAGCAAACCTAAATCGTCACTACGCCAAGATTGTGCCTGCATATTAGCAATCGACACTTGGATGCGAGGATCATCAATCGCGCTAGGAAACGCCAATTCCACTCGACTCAAATTGTCGATACAGCTCATCAGCAGCACAGGTTTAGCGTTATCGTCAAACTTTGTATTTTGATTTAACGCAACCAAAGTAATCCACGCATTCCCTTTATCATCGTCGCCCTCAACGGTTAAGTGACTTGCTTCCCCGTCTTGATACTGGCTGATGCTATCAAAAGCGCGTTGCCAAGATAGCGGCGCATTGGGCGTTGCCGCTTGAGGCATCACCACGTCAGAAGGCGTTTTAAACAGGTGGTCAAAACAGCTCAATCGCTCTAACCGAGATGTTATCGTCGTGCATTGCTCTGCTTGTGCTATAGCGTCATTTTCCGCATTCGCCATGGGGAAATACAGCGTCATAGAGAGGCAAACTGTGAGCCTAAACAACCGTTTATTCATGGTGTTTTAATCTCCAATTTTTGGCATTTATAGGCCAAGGTCCGCTTGGGAATACCGAGGCTTTGAGCCGCTTTGGCCCTGTCACCAGCAAAATATTGGAGGCGCTCACGGATAATACGAGACTCAAATTCATTCACCGCTTGTTTTAAATCATCCACCACTCGACTGACACCGGGCTCAGCTTTAGCGACCTTATGCCCATGTCGTTCAGTCTCTGGCTGCTGATCGGCTTTAGTGTATGCTAAACGTTGTGTAAAGCAGGACTCCTCCACCTGTGTGCCATCCAGTGTTTGCGCACAACCAAATTCAATAAGGTGCTTGAGTTCACGCACATTACCGGGAAAGTCATAACGTTTTAGGCAATCGATCGCTTTATAGTGCACACCCCGAATGTTGGTTGCATGCTGTTGATTAAAGCTGCGTACAAAATGTTGGCTAAGCCGTTCAATATCATCCATCCTTGCCGCAAGGCGTGGCAAAGTGATCGGGTACTGAAATAAGCGGTAATAAAGATCCTGACGAAACGATTTATTACGCACTTGTTCGAGGAGATTGACATGCGTTGCTGAAACCAAACGAAAATCAGAAGATTGTTCGTTTTTACCGCCAATCGGCCGAAAAGATCGAGATTCCAATACCCGCAGTAATTTGGCTTGCAGGCTCAAGGGCATATCACCGATTTCATCCAAAAACAGGGTTCCGCCATCGGCTTGCGCAATCAACCCTTGTTTATCGCTATCCGCGCCGGAAAACGCCCCTTTGCAGTAGCCGAACAGTTCACTTTCCAATAAGTTTTCAGGGATAGCCGCGCAGTTAATAGCAACAAATGGCGCTTGTTTACGGGGCGAGAGTTGGTGCACCGCTTGCGCGACCAACTCTTTACCTGTCCCTGTTTCACCTTGCACCATCACTGAAAGCTGTGATGGCGCGGCGTTGATGATCTGCTCTCTTAATTTTTTCATCGCCAAACTGTTACCGATTAAGGTTTCAGAGAGGCTCGCAATTAATGAACGACGAGCGTTGTCACGCTGAACGTCAGACAAGGATTCCGATAAGCTTTGTCGATTTTGTTCTTCCCGTTGCATCTCATTAAGCAACGACCACTGATGGCAAAAAACATCCACATACTTGATAAAATCTGGCTGCTCAAATAGGCCTTCCAAGGTATGGGTTTCACCAATCAATAGCAAAATAGACTGAACTTGTGTATCCCCATTCGGTAACGGGTGTACAACCACGCTATCTAACATGCCAACCCGGCTAGTGAGTTGACTAAACAGGCGATTCGATTGCCAAAAGACCAATTCATCAGCGGTTAAGTGCATCGATTTGGCCGATTGCAATACATGGGCAAACGGACAATCAAAATCGGTGACCGACCAGCTTAAATTCAGCGGGTTATTCTGTGGCACTAAGGTACGGCCGTCTGAACTGGGAACCAGTAACAAGCAAGTATCGAGCCTTAGCTCTCGGCGCAGCGTTTCTACAAACAATGCGGCCAATTGGCTAGGCTTTCTCGCGACAACAAGCTCGGTTGCGTAAGCTAACCAGTGACTCATGATCACTCAACCTCTCCAATAAACTCACCCTCTTCCGCCGCTAAATAGATGCGTTGCACTGGTTGTTTATCAGCCAATTTATTTAACAAAGCTAATGAAATCGGTGGTAGTAATTGACCTTCGATGATCGCTTCCAGCATACGAGCCCCATTTTCAGAGCGCGTGGCACGGCTTAAGATCTCTTCGATCAAGCTATCTTCAATCACCACGTCAGCGGCATAACGCTGTTTAAAGAGCTGCTCAAGGCGGGTTAACTTGCCACGAACAATCTGCTCTAGCACGTCTTTGCTGAGCGGTAGATACGGAATAATCTCCATACGAGCCAGTAAGGCGGGTTTGAAGAAAGCCGCAAGTTCTGGGTAAAGCTGCTCATCAAGCAACTGAGGCTGCTGCGCGTAATCGACTATGGTTTGGTAACCTAAATTCGAGGTGAGGAAGAAGACGATGTTTTGGCAGTCGATCACTCGACCTTCACCATCGGCTAACTCACCTTTATCAAAGGCTTGGTAGAAAATATTAAGCACTTCTGGGTGTGCTTTTTCAACTTCGTCTAACAGCACCACAGAGTACGGCATTTTACGAATCGCTTCGGTAAGAATACCGCCCTCACCATAACCAACATAACCCGGGGGCGAACCAATCAAACGTGAAACGGTATGCTTTTCTTGATATTCCGACATGTTGATAGTGGTTAAAAATTGTTTACCACCATAAAGTTGTTGCGCCAGTTGCACCACAGTTTCGGTTTTACCAACACCACTTGGACCCACGAGTAGGAAGGAACCTTTTGGACGCCCCGGACGGCGCAAATCCGCGCGCGCCGTTAATAAGTTACGGTGAACACGCTCAATCGCAGTATCTTGCCCTTTGATTGCCTCACCTAAAATAGCCGTTAGGTGGGTGATTTTATGCAGCTCATCGCTGTTCATTTGGTCAACGGGCACGCCCGTCCAGTCCGCAATTACTTCCGCTATTTGCTGAGCATCGACTTGTGGATGCATGAGGCGATCATTATGAGGGATCTCTTCTAACGCTCGATATTGCGCCTGCAATTGAACAAGTAACTCATCACGCTCAACTTGGGTCTGCTCGCCATGATCCTCAGAGCCATCTAAGAGCTGATCGCGTAGGGTAATAATGCGCTCAATGATCGCTTTTTGCTCTTGCCAGCTTTGAGTCAAGGCCGCTTTTTCAGCTTCATCGGCCATTTCTTGGCTACATAGCTCATCCAAGCGATGCGAATCAACCACTTGACCTAAATATTGAGCACGCTCAAGCATATCAATTTCAAGTTGACGTTGATGGCAAGCGGTCTCTAGTTGCGCTAAGCGCTTCGGCGGTGTGGTGATATTAATTGCAATACGCGCGCAAGCAGTATCCAACACATCAATCGCTTTATCCGGCAGTTGTCTACCTGAAATGTAACGCGCTGAAAGCTCGGCGGCGGCTTTCAATGCATCATCAGTAATCAATACGTTATGGGCTTTTTCGTAGACACGATTCAAGCCGCGCAGAATATCTACTGCTTGGCTGATGCTCGGCTCTTCTAATTTCACTAACTGGAAACGACGAGTCAGCGCAGGATCTTTTTCAAAATACTTTTTGTACTCTTTCCATGTGGTGGCTGCGACAGTACTGAGCTCGCCTCGCGCAAGAGCCGGCTTGAGCAAGTTGGCCGCATCACTACCACCCTCTTGGTTGCCAGAACCAATTAAGGTATGCGCTTCATCGATAAACAAAATGATCGGTTTAGGCGAGGTTTTGATCGCGTCAATCACGCCTTTAAGACGTTTTTCAAATTCACCTTTGACTGAAGCACCCGCTTGCAACAAGCCGAGATCGAGTGAGCACAACTCTACATTTTGCAGCTGTGTCGGCACATTGCCCGCAACGACGCGCAATGCAAGTCCTTCAATCATGGCGCTTTTACCGACACCAGCATCTCCCACAACGATAGGGTTGTTTTTACGACGACGACACAAAATGTCGATCATCAAGTTGAGTTCGTTTTCACGACACAGAACAGGGTCTAGTTCGCCGTTACGCGCTTGCGCCGTGACATTGGTGCAGTATTTATGCAGTGGCGAAGATGACACTGCATCCAGCGCAGCAGGAGCTTGAGAACCCGCTTTGCTTTTTTCAACCGCCGACTCGGAAGAGTCTTGCAACAGCGTATCAAACCCTTTGTTTAGGCTCTCTTTGTTGATGTGTTCAAAAAGACGGATTAGTTTAAGTGGTAGGTAACGATCAGCGCGCATCAACGCGGCTAAAAACACCACACCTGAACGAAGCTGATTCTGATTCAGCTCAGTGGTAGAAAGCAACCAAGCTTCCTGCAATAGCTCAACCAACAGTGGCGAGAATGCTGGATAGGTATCTAACACTTGCTCACGAGCGTAACTGGCACTGATGGCTTGTTTTACGGTTTCCACATCTAAGTTAGCGTGCTTAGCTATCACACGCACATCCGAAAGTGGGTTCTCTAACAGCACATGCAGGAAATGCTCATAGGTCACTTCTGGGTGCTGACGTTCAATACATAATGAAGCGGCTTGCTCTAGGGCTAGCTTACTCTGTTCATTGAGTTTTGAAATTAATGTGGGTAATTCAATACGGATCACTACAATCACCTAGCCTTTTATAATTAGAGTATTTGGTTCAATTGGTTTAATACGTCTGCCGATTGGCTGTGCAGTAAATAGGAATAGCCTAAAAACACACCGACCCAAATAATGACAAAACCAAGCAGCACTGACCAAACCGGTAACTGCCTGCTTAACTTATATTTTGATTTCACCACATGGTCCGTGGCGGAGGTCAGTTCTTTCGGCTCGTTTTCATCCAACGAACTGACGGTGTCATGTAAACGACTGATCACCTTTTCACGCTCGTTGTGGCCGCTTTCCATCACACGGTATTTACCTTCAAAACCTAACACTAGGCATTGATAGATAAACTCTAGCAACGCGCGATAACGTTTAGGTTCACCTTCCAAGCGACTTAAGATGGTAAACACTTTTTCGCCGCCCCAAGTCTCACTGTGGAAACGAGACAGCATAGAATGTTCAGCCCACACACTGGATGCACCCCACTCGGTTCCCATGACGGCTTCATCCAAAAACGCGCACAGAATGTAGCGATAAGCCATCAAAATCGCATGCTCAAACCCTTGCTCGGCAAGCTCGATTTCAATCGCTTTAATCTCTTCCACCGTCTGTTTGTAGATCTGCTCAATGTTGTCGCACTCTGACAAGCTGCGTACCCGCAGCGACAAACCAAACAGAGGGGTAGCAGCATCAATCAAAACATTAGGGTTATCACCACGCAGTTGAAACCAGTAATCTTGGTCGTGGTTGATCTGCTCGACGCTGTCAAAAAGCAGACCGCTGTATTGGGTGTTTTTTTTATCAATGGCCATCATCAGCTCCTAATCGCCCAGAATTGCAGGTCAAGATCTTCAAACGCACCCGCGACATGGAAAGCAAAACCACTTGAGCGACCTAACATCGACCATGCTGAGCTGGTTTTATCCAATTGGTAATAGGTATAACCGGCGTGGTAAGGCAACTGCCTTGGTGCCACTGGTAACGGTGTAATTGGAATGCCCGGTAATTGCAGTGAAATGAGCTCGCGGATTTTCTCCACTGACGATACTTTGGTCTGCTGAGTAAAGAGACGACGCAGTTCATCTAATGGCATGCGTGCTTTCACCGCGATGATGAATTCTGCGCTTTCAACTAGTTGAGGGTCGTGGATTGGGGCAACCATCAGGCCGTACTTACGTTTATCCAACTGAATCGAGACCGCTCTAGGCTCAAGTACGATACTTAGGCTCTGTCTTAAGTTGCGGATCAGCGGCCCAAAAGAGTGGGTCGGCATTTCATGGTTGTAGCTCGGGATGCTCGGTGGTAAACGACTTTCATCGGTAAATGTAGCCAATTCTCCACATACGCATGACAGGCACTCAAATAAACGTTCCGGGTGCAAACTGCGTAGCTCTGCCAAGTGTTGCATCTGGGGTTGTAAGCGATTCAGGGCTTGCAACAACATAAAGTCAGACACATCCGCGACCCCGCCTTGAGAGGGAGAACTGATACGTTGAGCAATGTTTTTGGCACGTTCGCGCATTAACCCAGAGATTTCGTTAATAAAACGGTGCAAAGCCGCATTGCTCGCAACATTAAGATGGCACGGAATAAAGTCCGGATCGAGTACGACACTGCCATCAGGACGTTTTTCTAAAATACGAGCGATCGCAATTGAGGCGTAAGAGCTTCTGTCTTCTTTTTCAAGCATCAACTGCACACGAACAGGTGAGACATCTAGCGTCGTGGTGTCACCGCGCACGGTATGCACATCGCGCACTTCTAAACGATTGCTTAAGTAACGCCCGGTTCCACGCTCTTCAGGCCAGTTAATCTCCATTAACGATTCACTGCGAAGCGGCACCGCTAAATAGACCAACTGGTTTGCAAGCGAAGCATCGGCAATCTCAAGCGCATCGGGCAGCACATCTTCCTGAGGAATACGGAAAACGGTTCCATCAGGCATAATGCCGACCGCACGTTCGATCGCGATACGGCCAAAAGAGAGATATTCAGGGTTAAGTGATAACTCTGATACTCCGTAAAGGTAGCCACTGACTGATGAGATGCGTTCATCAATATGATATTCAAAATAGCGTTGCTGCTGCTGGAAATGCTGCGGTTTAATGAATAGACCTTCATTCCAAATGACACGATTACGCGCAAACATCTTGTTACTCCACCCTTTCCAGTTTTACATCGTAGTCTTTGAAATACATCAAAAGATGGTATTCCCTACCTTTGTTAAGCACTTTGACGGCCTTTTTCCATTCACTCAGCTCAGGTTCAGCAAAATGCGCCATGACCCCAATGTAGTTCGTGCCTTCATCAATCTCGAACGCGTTCACAAACTTAAACTGGCCTGGTGTCATTA
Source organism: Vibrio sp. V12_P9A6T4 (assembly GCF_963874835.1). Lineage (NCBI taxonomy): Bacteria > Pseudomonadati > Pseudomonadota > Gammaproteobacteria > Vibrionales > Vibrionaceae > Vibrio > Vibrio sp. V12_P9A6T4. The sequence goes on from NZ_CAWNJO010000040.1 coordinate 14,742, forward strand.
CATAATCGTAATTGGCGATAAAATTGCTGCGTAACGCTTTTTTGTAGTCTGCCTTTACTTGGTCATAATCGGCAGACATAAACATCGAATCATCTTTCAGCTCAAACACTTGAACCTCTATCGGCGACGCTTCACCCCAAATATTAGGGTTAGTACCTTCATCACTAACGAGACTGAACGTTACCTTGGTCGGCTGTGTGGCTGGCTCATACTTTTCTGATGAGCTACAGGCGGTTAATACCGTCAGTAGCATCAGCAGGACAAAAGACCGCTTGTTCACCGTTATAGCTCCAGCTGTTTTTCACGAATTTTCTTGTCGTAAGACTGCTCGAAAATTTCCCAAAACAGTTTCTCAAATCCTTTTTGGCGATTAGAAGTGAGCTCTTGGTAGTAGTGGCAATACATCTCCCACGCCCAAGCATCTGAAGAGTGATTCTGTGCATCACTATTGCGCTTGTAATGTTGGAAACGGCGCAGTAGCACTTGAGGAGAAAAGGCATTAAGAATCTGATTTAGGGCTTCGCTAGTGGCGTGCTGCATTGCTTCGTTATGGTCGCGCACATTTTTTAGGCTTTCGGCAATCGCCGCTGGGGCAGACAAGTGCACCACACTTTTATCAGCATCATACAGAGTACGAATGGTTTCTTCGTATGATAGCCCCAAGCGAAGTGGGTTATCTTCAATCGGTTGCAAGTTACGATTCATCATACCAAAACGCCCTTCACTCACTTGCTGGTGAAGCTCAAGCAAACCTTGCACACAAGCTTGCAACGATTGCCCAAGCTCTTCTGAAAGCATGTGCATTTTCGCCATATCGTGGCTATTGCCAACGTCAACACCTAGCCCGGTGAGCATAGGGCCGGTCAATAAGTGTGATGCATTGTTTGACGAGCTGTTGTGTTGCTCGGAGTGAGGGTGGTAGCTTCTCGCCACTTCTTCCTCAAGTAGATCTAATACTTTATCGTCCATCGCTAAGCCCTCAGGTACGTTGTAAATGCTGTTGTTAATGTTCAAATGAGTCGGTGGTTGCGCAGTCTCATGGTGCTCAACAGCCGGAATAGGTGGTAAATCGGTGGAGGTTTTGCCAAAACCGAGAATTTTCTTTAATCGAATCGATGACGTCATCTCATACTCGCTGTCAGCTTGAGGCGTAAACTGCAGTTGCGACTGCTGGCTATCGTATTCTGGCACTAATGAATGTTGTGCTTGTGCGAGTGGTTTTTCCGTCTCTTCAAGCAACGACTCTTCTTGTTTAATGCCTTGCAATAAATCATCTAAAGCGGCGATAGGGTCCATTGAACTCGGCTCTGGTTCATCCTCGTCGCGGCTAATATCATCCAATGGACCATCTTTGAGTAGATCGAGCCCCTCTTTAGCAAACAGCTGATCCAAAGAGCCATTAATCAGAGAATCATCTTCACCCACTTGACCAAAAATGACACGAATTTGGTAAGGTCCAATGGCCACTTCATCTTTATGCTCCAACTTAGCCGAAGCACCTTGCCCTAACGGCTTATGGGAACCATTAACATAGGTATTACCAACCAGATCTTGAATGCAAAACGCACCATCAATCACACGGATGGCACAGTGATGATTTTGAATTTTCCCTTTACCGTCACGAAGCTGCCAATGCGCATCACTTGCAGAGCCAATCACACCGCCTTGCACATTAAACATCGCTTGTGCGGATAATCCTGATTCCAGTAGTTGCACATTCGTCACTACCATTGAAAGCATTTGCTTCTTCTGCATATCGCTATTGCCTTACTTGTATAAGCACGCTTTTGTCCGCCAAATCGCGCCCTAAAAATGATGACCAACCCAAAGCCACACCACTGTCATGGCATAAACTCATCACCGGAGCCTCGCTCTCGTGCATGGTCAGCTCAAGGTCGTAAGCCATCTGCTCTCGTAAAATAAACTCCACCAACTTACACAGCGGTTGATGTTCTTTGCCTGATGGCAAAAAATCGGCAAATCGTTCTCGAGTTAAGTTTTTGATACAGATAACAAACTTACCGTTACAGTCCATCACTGATTCACCCAACATGCTGTTGATCCCAAGCTCACCATTCTGCTTACCTAAGCAAAACTGCTGATAAGGCTCTATCCGGACTTTGCGTCGAACCCACTGGCGAATACTGACTTCTTGCAGATCAAAACAGTGCGCGATGATGCCAGACACCACTTGCGGTGAACGACTTCGGCCAGCCAAAGTGCCCGCATAAGCCAGCATCTTGCACCAATTTATCGGTGTTTCGCCGCGCAAGTCCGCATCACCCAAACCGACTAAAGCAAACAGCTGTGATGAAAATTGATCCTGCGCACCCGCTTGAAAACGGACGTAATAGCGATACTTTCGCCATACGCGATATACAAGGTTAATCAACCGGTTATTGAAAAAATCTAAAAAGGGCCGCTTGAAACCACCGGGATCTTCTTCGACCAATTGCTGCAAAATAAAACCAGGCAACGGTGACTGTGCCCCAGTTAATCCAAAAAAATTGGTTTGTAGGATCAGGCGCTCATCCGCGAACTCACGTAAATCGGTTACGTCCGCTGGTGCAAAACCTAAACTGGGGTTGGCACTGAATACCAACTGGCATGTCCGCTCCCAATCTTCTGATTCAGGATTAAACGCATTAAGTTTTTGCAGCAGTTCCACCAACTGGTAGAAGTTGTACGTTCGTACATCGCTTGGTAAACCCAGTAGAGGCTCCGGCACAGCCGCCGCAGCCATCTCTAGATCAATGGCTGCATTCCTGTCTGTGTTCCCCATGTGTACTTCTCTTGATTGGACGCGTTAATAACGATCAGCTCATGAAACGAATTGATGCTGGCATAGAGGGCAAAAAAGTGGCTAAGCACGGTGCCAAAGAGGTAAAGCTCCCCTTCTGAACCAAAACAGTTTTGATCAATATGAATCGTCGATTGCAGCCCTCGCACTGGCAAACCGCGCAATATTTTATCCACGGGTTGCGACTCAATTTTTTGGATCCCTTCAAGACGCAAACGCGCAACACGCTCCGCTTGGCGATCCACCAAGGCTCTGAAATCGTAAGCTCGCAACACACTGCTTAAGGCATCTTTGGACAGCAGCGATAAATAATTCAGCGATAAGTTAGAAATCAATACCCACAATAGACTGCCATCCAGTACTGGGCGCAGAGATTGTGAAGGCACGGTAATATTGCTGAAAGTGGCAAAGGGGGGCGAGCTGTCTGTCGGCTCACAAATGTCACCGACACCGAGTTCGAGCGGTAATAAGCGATTGGTGCAGGTGAGTTTGAGCGAGATGGCTTCATCGATATGCATGGATTGCGTTTCATCTCCGCGAATGAAAGAGATGAAATTATCAAATCCATCGCCACGGATACTGTCTCTCACTCGTGTACGGTAGTAGAGCGCTTCACGATTTCGAACCCGCTCAACTTCATGCTGAAAACTTTCAAACGCTGAATAGACACGTTTTTCACCCCGAATTCGTTGGCTGGCTTGAGTTTTGTCTTGCCAACCGAACACGCCGTCAACGCTGAACACTTCATAGTGAGAAGGGTAACGACTAGAGGGAATAATGCGATACTCTGAACGCTTGCCCGTTAAATCGATCGGATCGGCATCATGTTCAAACAAATTAATGACAGGGGTGCAGTACAGCTGGAAATTATCCTGACGCACTCGAACGTCCGCTGGCAAGGTTTTCGAAAAACTGATTTTCAGTTTGAACGCACCATGCACTGATTTCGGCACTACGCTAGCCAGACGGGTAATGTCAACAAAGTGAAATGCTTCAGGAAACGACAAGTATTCCTGCAAAACGCGATAACCTTCATACACATTGGAAGGATAGGGCAAAAGTGACTGCTCGCTATCAAATCCGACCGTTTGGAAGCTATTGCGCGGCAGCGTAAATTCTACCCCCGCGACTTCAACAGAAATCTTATCGAGGTAGTGGTTGAGCCATAGATAGAGCATTTGTGAGCTGTATTTATCACCACCTAAGTAAAAGCGCAGATCATCAAGATGCGCATCACCGACGCTTATCTCACCCAACATATTAAGCGACACTTCGATGATGGTCGCTTCTCTAGTATGTTGCGCAGTGACGTCAGTACATTTCAGTGGGTAAATCTGCACGTCACGACAGGTTCTAAAGTGACATTTGGTGCCGAAAACAGGCTTGCTATCGAGCTGAGTGCCACGAGCAATTTGCTGCTTATCACTGACACTTTTATCCGGTGTGAACGAGACAATACTCATGCTTGGCACAGGACGTAAGTAGTTTGGCCATAGCATGTTGATGATGGAGTGCGTTAGCTCAGGAAATTCATCTTCAACTTTTTCGCGCAAGCGAGCGGTGAGAAAGGCGAAGCCTTCCAATAAACGTTCGACATCAGGATCCGTCGTTTTACCGTGTAAAAAGCGAGAGAGTTGAGGATGAATTTCAGTGAAATGCTTTCCTTGTTCTTTAAGGAAAGCAAGCTCTTCTCTGAAGTACTTATCTTGAGCCATAATTTTCTAATACACTCGGTACTTTCGGTTTTGATCCAGTAGCAGGTTGAACTGCACTTTCTCATGTAACGCATCACTGTTTATTTCGGCCACAATATGGAAGCGCAGCATCAAAGGGCTAAACACGTCCGACTCGGATCGAATCACAATATTTCGTAAACGGGGCTCATACACATCTAAGCAGCTTTGTATCGCAAGCTTAATCCGCAGCGATAAGTCTAAGGTTTCTAACGTTGCATCGTTAAAATCCACTAAACCTAACGTTGGAGCACTTTGTGCCTCACCCATGCGAGTATTCAAAATATTGGAAACATTGCGTTTGATTGATTGGAGCACATCCCATGCATTTGGCCCTTGGGTCAAAGACATAGGCTTGGTGCCAGCTTCTAAACGTTCAAAGAAGCCGACACCAAATGCACTCTCTTCAGGTGCAATATAAGTCATGGTTATGCTTGATCTAATCGACCAACCAATGACAATTCAAAGTTCGCGCCCATGTACTTAAAGTGAGGACGAACAGAGAGAGAGACCTGATACCAACCTGGTTCACCTTCAACATCCATGACTTCGATTTTTGCAGCACGAAGAGGACGACGGCTACGTACGTCTGCTGGTGGATTTTCTTGGTCAGCCACGTACTGTTTGATCCAGCCATTAAGCTCGCGTTCAAGATCTTGACGCTCTTTCCAAGCACCAATTTGCTCACGCTGCAGCACTTTGACGTAGTGTGCAAGGCGATTGATGATCATCATATATGGCAGTTGCGTACCCAACTTGTAGTTGGTTTCTGCTTCTTTGCCTTCTTTGGTATTCGGGAATATTTTTGGCTTTTGGATCGAGTTTGCAGAGAAGAATGCGGCGTTATCACTGCCTTTACGCATGGTTAAAGCAATGAAACCTTCTTCTGCTAATTCAAACTCTTTACGGTCAGTCACCAACACTTCAGTTGGGATCTTACTTTGCAGTGCACCCATCGATTCAAACACGTGTACTGGCAGATCTTCAACCGCACCGCCACTTTGTGGGCCAATGATGTTTGGACACCAACGGTACTTGGCAAAGCTATCGGTTAAACGAGTAGCGAAAGCAAACGCGGTGTTACCCCATAGATAGTGTTCGTGTGAAGCGCTGACACTTTCCACATAATTAAATGATTTAATTGGGTTTTCTGTTGGATCATAAGGTACGCGCAATAAGAAACGAGGCGCAGTCAAGCCAAGGTAACGCGCATCTTCTGATTCACGTAGAGAACGCCATTTAGTGTATTTAGGGCTTTCAAATGTTGACTTAAGATCCTTGATATTTGGTAGCTCTTCAAAAGAATCGATACCAAAAAACTCAGGGCCTACACTAGAAATGAATGGAGCATGGGCCATCGCACCAAGTGCACCCATGTATTGCAGTAGCTTCATGTCAGGGGTTGATGGCGTGAAAGCAAAGTTACCGATGATAGCGCCAGTCGGCTCACCACCAAATTGGCCATAACCAGAAGAATAAACGTGCTTATAAAGACCGGATTGCGTCGTTTCTGGTGCAAATTCAAAGTCTTCAAGCAACTCGCCTTTCGTTACATGCAACAAATCAACCTTGTTGTTTTCACGAAAATCGGTACGGTCAATAAACAGTTTCAAACCACGCCATGACGATTCCATCTGCTGGAAACGCTCTTCGTGCAAAATCTCATCCATTTGAGCACTGATTTTCTTATCAAGCTCAACCAGCATTTGATCAACGAGTGATTTGTTAACCGGCTCTTCCGTTTGATTCGAACCGATGAGATTCTCAATAAACGCAGCAACCCCTTTCTTCGCAACATCATACCCTTCTTCAGTCGGTGCAATGCGCGTTTGTGCCATGATTTCATCAAGTAAACTGCCTTGGGTGGCACTTTGTCTCTCTAAGACGGCTTCAGTAGTAGACATCAATTTCGTTCCTAAATTTGATTAAATAAAAAGTTGGGTTGATCAAGCCTTATGCTTGAGGCTCTTCTTCTTTGCCGCTCACTAGGCTGAGCTCAGATAGAAGTTTTTCACGCGATTCTTCCGAATTTAGTAGCTCTTGTAGACGCTCTCTAAACGCGGGAATATTGCCCAAAGGACCTTTTAAGGCCACAAGAGCTTGGCGTAGCTCAACCAATTTATTTAATTCTGGAACTTGTGCTGCCACTGAATCCGGTTCGAAGTCAGCAAGAGATTTGAAACTAAGCTCAACAGGAAGCTCAGCATTTTCATCGCCACTCAGTTTATTGCGCACTGTAGTGGTCAGTTTCAAATCGCTTTCACGCATAACCGCTTCAAAGTTGTTCTTGTCCACTGAAACGGTTTGTCTCTCTTCAAGTGGGGTCTCTTCGGTATGGCCTTTAAAATCACCTACCACCAGAGTTTTTAGCGGTAACTCAACTTCAGCCTGTGCATCTCCCGTTGCTGGAATATACTTAATATTAATCCGCTCTTTAGGAGCTACACTTCCTTCTTTAGACATATTACGTCTCCAATACCTATGCCAATCATTGTCAAAATTACGGACAAGAGCGTAGCTAAACTTAGTTACCACTTACTCAGGCCGAGGGTTACATAACGTTGTAAAAATTAAAGTTAAATCTATTGGACTTAAGTTCTAATAGAACTCAAGTCTCTTAATATTTATTATCTGGTAGATTTTAATGAGCATTTAAACAATAAATCCCATTAATTAGCATTAGCTATTAAATTCTTCCCTAAACTACCCCATCAGATTTATCGATATTTTCATGGGGATTTAAAATTCTCGGCACATTCTATTCATATAGGAGCATTTTAAATATAAAAAATCACAAAAACATGATCTTCACCCAAAAAAATATGCCGTTTCTAATACTGTATAATTTAACTAATTAATATCCCAAAAGACATCATGATAATAAAAATTCAGACTATTCTTATAGTTAACAAATATGCCATTAGCTTGTGCTTTTTCTTCCTCACTCATCTTACCAGCAAGGCTTTCTTCCTCTAATTCCAATATTGAGTAGAGCGACTGCATACGTTCAGTACCAGCAGCAGAGAGATATAAATCTAAATAGGCTTGCGCTTTGATCCGATCGGGAGTCACAAAATGATAGGATGCGCTATCGCCGAGCAGAATCTTAACTACCGTTGCCAAAGAGGTAATATCACCTTGCTCTAACGCCATCAGTCGCCATTGATAGGCATCTTCAAAACGGCCTTTGCTCTCTAAAATACCGATGTAGCGTCTCATCGCAGGGATATAGTTTGTCTTCGCAGCCGCGAGATAGAGCTCTCTCACCTTGGTCTCCCTTTCTCCAGGCATTAAAAACAGGCCTCCACCCGCTTGAACTTGCTTTGCTTTATCCATCAATGCTCGTGGATGATTAAAACTGACCGCTTTATCGAGATAGTAGCTATACATCTCGTTATCCATACCTTTGTAAAACTGGGCAAGCTCGTAAGTGGCTTGTGCAGGATCATCTCGTCCTAAACGAATCAAACTATCGTAATACTGGCTTTTCCAATACTGCACATCGCGATCTCTTAACCACTTGGCATCAGTATAAAGATGTTTCATGGCGCGACGATTGCCTAATTCTGCGGCTTTAAGCAGATATTCACGCGCTTCAGGAGGCGTTCTAATGGTCGTTTTGTAGTTCGAAAGCTCCATCGCGTAGAGAAAGGCGGCATCCGAATTGTCGTTGTCTGCCGCGTACTGGAGGTATGGTCGCGATTCCATATTTTTGTATTGCGCTCGAAGCAGTCGTCCGGTAGCAAACGCTTTTTCCGGAGACATATTTCCTACTTCATACACTTCTGCTGCAGACGTTTCTTGCTCAGCATGTAACACCATCGAAGGAAATAAGGAGAGCGCTAAAATGGCATATGTTTTATTAATCCACATTGACGCGACTTCCAAACTTGACGCTTGCGGAACACACAATGATAGACGTTGGCAGAAATCCATCATGAACCGTTTCCATATTACCCACTACAATACTCTGACTCATTATATTTCCTTAACTGACTAACCATTTATCCATAAACACGTAAGCAAAAATCATTCCCTTCAATTACGCTTACTTAAGAATAAAGCCCCACAGCCCGAGCGGGCAAAAAATTGCCCAACCGAGCAACAAATTGCCCGAGCGGGCATAATATTGCCTATATGATAATCAATACTCAGCCTTTACCCATCAAAATTAAAAACAATACACTCATTAAATTAAATAGAATCAGGAACCAATCACTACAAATAGAATTAATGACAAAAAACTAACATAAAGCTGACATTGTTTTGCATAGAAATAAAATGAATTAATCCTCCAATCATTCTATATGTTTTAAATAAACGCATAGCATCAGGTTAAATCGACACTGTTAACTTATTTCTTTGGGATTCACTAAGCTATATTAATGATATTAATAAGCTAGTTACATTAATTAATCGTATCATCATCGCCGTTCAACCAGAAACTGGCATTTCTAGGTCAAATCAGTACAATTCTGCGTTCTCCACCACCATCCACTGCGAGCCAGAGAAAATGCCAACACCAGCGCCCTGTTTTACTGCCTTTAAAAAACCTATTGAAGGCTACTCTCTGCCTGAGCGCTTTACTTTCCCATTTTGTTACGAGCCGCATCCGCTTTGCGAATTAGCGGCAAGCCAGCTGCAACAACACCTGCTGAACCAGCAGAATTGGCAACATAATTTTGGGCTCGATAATCACGGCGTGCTAAACCAGCATCCGGAAGCTATCGGGAAAATGTTTGGTGTTTTAGTGGTGCGTAAACAAAGTGGAGAGCTAGGGTACCTGTCTGCATTCTCGGGGAAGTTAGCTGAGCAAAACCTGCTGCCGCATTTTGTGCCGCCTATATTTGACATGCTCACTAACGATGGTTTTTTCTTGGAAGGCAGCGTGCCGATCAATCAAATTAATCAGCAAGTTGAACAATTGGAGTGCGATCCACAGCGTGCGCTACTTCAGCAGCAATGGACCACGGCCCAACAGCAGGCGCAAGATGAATTAGAAGCGCATCGCCAGCTGATGATTCAAGGTCGTGAACAGCGTAAACAGCAACGCATCCTTGCCGAGCAATCAAATGATGCCCAACAATTGCGCGAAACCTTGGATTGTCTCGCCAAACAAAGTGTGGCTGAAAAAACGTCCCTCAAACAATTAAAGCGCAAGTGGGACGTCAACCTCAACGAACTACAAGCGCAAATAGACGCATTTCAAGAACAAATTGATGCGTTAAAAGAGCAGCGTAAAAATCTCTCTAATGCGTTGCAGCAACGACTTTTTTCTCACTATCGATTTCTCAATCAATACGGCACTGAAAAATCTCTGGGGGAGATTTTCCGTCTTACGGCTAACCCTGTTCCACCAGCAGGGTCTGGAGAATGCGCCGCACCAAAATTGCTGCACTACGCGTTTCAACATCAGATGACACCGATTTCACTCGCCGAATTCTGGTGGGGAGCGTCACCAAAATCTGAAATTCGTCAACACAAGAAATTCTATCCTGCTTGTCAAAACAAGTGCCAACCGATTTTGGCTCACATGCTTGATGGGCTGAAGCTCGATGATAACCCGCTATTGCATAACCCAGCGCAAGGCAAAGAGATCGACATCATCTATCAGGATGAAGCCATTGTTGTCGTCAACAAACCTGCCGAGTTTCTATCCGTTCCCGGAGTCAACATTCAGGACTCTGTTTATACTCGTTTGCAACAAACGTTTAGCTCAGATGAAGGGCTTTTTGTGATCCACCGCCTCGATATGTCTACTTCAGGTTTATTGGTGTTTGCTCTCACCCGCCGAGCCAATAAAAGCCTGCAGAAGCAATTTATTACTCGCGGCGTTGAAAAACGCTATCTTGCCTTACTCGCTGGTGAATTACAGCAATCGCATGGTGACATTCGCTTACCGCTGCGGGGCGATTTAGATGACAGGCCGCGTCAATTGGTCTGTTTTGAACATGGCAAACCCGCTGACACTCACTGGCAATTAATTGAATGCCGAGATGGATTCAGTAAAGTCTACCTCTACCCCAAAACAGGACGAACCCACCAATTGCGCGTGCATTGCGCTCATGTGGAAGGACTCAACCTGCCCATCGTTGGCGACGATCTTTATGGCACGAAAGGAGCGCGTTTACATCTACATGCTGAGTCGCTGAGCTTTGATCATCCTTATACCAAGCAAAGGATGACATTCACGGTGGATGCCGAGTTTTGATCGACATTCCGCTTTAGTGACATTGAGGTGACAAATCCTGACTTAGCACAGCTATAATTTCGTGAATGCGAACCTTTTTCTAAGTGCTTAACGTTGAGAACACGGCTGCTGTACCTTTTGATCACACTCACCGCAGTGCTAGGACAATCAAACCTAGCACACGGGCAAGAGCAAACGCTGCAAGATCGTTGGCAGCATTTTCTACGCCAAGCCGAATCGCTATCGGCTGCACGAGCCTTGCCATTGCAAAGCATTAACTCATACCCTGTCGATCTTCTGCTCAGCGCCAGCGCCTATCCTGATTTTTCCCGTTATTCATGGCAAACCATAACCGAGCTCAAAGCGATAGCCTCACAGTGCGCACTGTCGCCCGGTTTATCAAAAACCTTGGCATCACGCCCTGAATTGCAAAAAGCAGCGTCGTTTGAACTCGCTTTATGCCAAGGCGATGAATTGCCCATCCGTTGGTTTAAGACTGCTCCGTTTCTGCATCCTGCAGGCGGGAGCTACGCAGAGCGATACTTAGCTTTTTCTACTCATAACATAACGGCCGAGCAAAACGCCGAGCTACAGCCCTACACGACTCTCTCTAACCCTCAGCACCCGCTGTACACCTTTTTTACCGATTTAGAAACAGCAGGGCGAGATGCCTTGGTCAGCGGTTATCGCGCTTATATTGACCGTCAACAACGGCTATGGATCAGTGGCGATTTCGGTATTCGCGTACTGAGCGCATTGCAATGGAAAAAAGTCGCGCTCGATCAGCAATTGGTATTGTCGGCCATCACAGCGGCTACTCAAAGTTGCCAATTACGCTACAGTAATCTGTGTGTCTCTAGCCAAGAAAAACCCAATATCTCACTGTGGTTATCGGTCATATTACTGCTGTTGCTCGCAGCAACGCTGAGTAGGACGCTCTGGTTACGCCGCCAACAAGCCAAAGAAAAACGCTTTATTTTACAGTTGCTGACGCATGAACTACGCACCCCTATCACAAGTCTTGGCTTGACCGTTGAGCAGTTTCGCCAGCAATTTGATACTCTCCCAGAGCTGGCCCAAGATACATTCGGCCGCTTACTGGCCGATCACCAACGTTTAGCTCAGCTTGCTCAGACCAGTAAAGGATTTTTGAGTAGCGACCCAAATGAGCCGTTTCAATGTCAAACCGCTTATCTCTCAGATTGGTTAGATCACTGCGTAGCGAAACACGAACTCAGCTATGAACTGACACAAGATATCGAGCTCACACTGCCGTATTACTGGCTTGGGATCTGTTTGGATAACTTGATCCGTAATGCCAAGCAACATGGTCAAGGGACAATCTCAATAACGGCCAGCGTGACTGACACTCAACTGCGGCTTTGCGTTAGCGATGAAGGCGAGTTTCCCTCTCGTCTAAAACGGCTATTTTCCCGTTCTCGCACGGCTTCCAATATGGGGATTGGGCTCCGTCTTGTGAGCCATTTGATGCTTAAAATGGGCGGCAAACTGACGTGTAAAGCCCACCCCACTCGCTGCCAATTGGAATTACCATTATGAACACACTGTTATTGGTCGAAGATGATCCTCTACTCGGGCAAGGTTTGCATGATTACTTGCTACAGCAAGGTTTTGATTGTTTGTGGGTACAGCAGCTCTCACAAGTCAAAAAAGCATGGTTTCGCGCCGATTTGGTGATTTTAGATAGACAACTGGCTCAAGGAGACAGCTTGGATCATCTGCCTCAATGGCTAATGACCAAAGCCGTGCCAGTGATCATCCTGACGGCTAAAATCGAGGTTGAGCAAAAAATAGCAGGTCTGATGGCGGGGGCGAAAGACTACGTCACCAAGCCATTTTCGCAACAAGAATTACTGGCGCGAATTCAAGCGCAACTGCGACCATTAGGAGAAAGCTTGCTTTCCTACGCTGACATTGCCATTGATCTCTCAAAGCGCAGCGTTACCTTAGGTGAGCAGTTGATGACGCTAAAACCGAAACAGTTTCAGCTATTACTGCTGCTGGTTCAAAATCAAGGACGTGTTTTTCACCGTGATGAACTACTCAATAAAGTGTGGGGCTACCAAGCCTTTCCCTCAACTCGGACCGTCGATAACCATGTTTTACAGCTAAGGCAGCAGTTACCCTCACTCAATATCGAAACCGTTCGTGGCGTTGGGTATCGTTTAGTCGAGGTGTCCAATGCGTAACCTTTGGCTGTTTGCACTGTTCGTCGTTAGTCCAAGCCACGCCGTGAGTGATGATTGGTTTATGGCAACACCACTGCAATCAACCTATCGCGCTTTAGCGAACCATCAGCCACAGCTTGCCTGGCAAGAGTTGGTCCTCGCACTCAATAACCAAACCATTGCCACGCCACACTGGGCAAGCGTCAAGCATGCCATTATTGAACAAACCCAATGTGGCCAACAGCTCTTAAGCGATGTGGTACCAAATGCGGCGCTGATCAAAGTCTCGATACAAAAAAAAACCAACGTGATGCAGCAAGGTTACCAGTTCAAATTATCAATGGAAGGAGCAGAGCTGCCTAGCCAGGTTGAACTTCTTGGCCCTGACAATGGCTTGCTCATCTCACAGAGCCAAGTAACGTCATCAGCCCCTTACATAGAATTAGAAAGCCCAGAACTGCTCTTTGCTCCGCAAGATGGCGTTTATCGACTGACACTCGACAAACAACACTATTGGTTAGTTCTTACCATGCCTTTTGGCTCCACATGGTTGCAATCCGCCTCTCCCAACGGTGGCTACCCACTAGCACTTGAGTCCCCCACAGTATTGACAAACTGCCCCCCAACAAGCCTTGCTTGGCAATGGTTTGACGACCAATTTCAGTTAATCAAGCAGCAAGATATGGTAGCTATGAGTAATACTCAGCAATTATTGGACAAACCAAGCTCATCCCCCAGCTCGGCTAAATGGCTCAGTACTCTGATCAAAACTGTCGAATATCAAGGAGCAATCAAAGTGGAATATGTACAACGTTTGACTCTGCCAAATCAGGCTCAATGAAGACATCAGGGTGACAATTGATTTGTCGATTTCTTATGTAATCAACACACCGAGACACACTGGAAATGACAAACCATGTATAAACCACTTTGTTCTTTATTGATCACTTGTACGCCACTTTTGGCGTTGGCTAGCCAATCACAACCGGCGTCAATTACACTGCATAATCAAAACCAAACCGTGCAAATAGAGCCACAAAATTTTGCTATTGATTGGCAGCAAAATGCCCAGCTAACCATTAACCAAGGCCAGCTAACCGTTAACGGCCAGCCACAGCAAGTCAGCCAACTGCAACAAGATAATCAACATCACGCCTCTTGGCTGCTTGTTCCTAGCCAGTTAAAGGTCGAGGCCAATTTACAACAAACATTGAAGCTGTCGATTACCGCGAGCGCCGAAAGTAAAATCTCTCGTGCTAAACCGTTAACCGTGCAGTGGTTTGAACTGCCGGATCAGCAAAGCAAAACGCTCATTCTTCCTTTTAGTGAAGGAATGCGCATTCCAACTGATAACCCACAGTGGGTGAACTACCTCATAGCGGAACGCTCTGCCAGCAATACCACGCAAGATCTCAAAATGCCATTTTGGAGTGTGGAAGCTGGCAATGAGCAGTATGTGAGCTACCAACTCAATACCGCCACCAACAACAAACTCAATTTTAGCGCCAAGCAAAACAAGCTGGACATGCAAGCCACGCACGCTTTCACTGTGCTCAACAAAGATGAGCCTTTTGAGGTGGAAATCTCCCTTGGCAACTCACCACTAGATGGTGCCAAACGCTACCGTCAGTGGCGAAAAGAGAATGGGCTATCACAAACGCTCGAACAAAAAGCGCAGCAAAACCCAGCCATAAAACAGCTTATCGGCGCAAGCCATGTCTATCTGTTTGGTAGAGACTTACTCTCTGAGCAAGATGTTAGCGACTTCTGGGCATTGAAAGCTTGGTATTTTGAGCAGCCGCAGTGGACAGCATCAAACGAAGCACTCAAAGAACTCAAACCGCTCATCAAGGGCAAAGATTTCTTAAGCCGCTATCATAAACGTTTGCTGATTGAAGAGGTGAATAATGGGCTGAACTCTTGGATCAAAGAGTCGCCCTCAAATAACGAGGCTGGGATCGCCAGCCAGTATCAAGCCGCTCAGGCACGAAAAGCATGGCTCGCAGAGCAGAAACTACCGTTTCTACGTGATGCCAGCACTTGGGGACAGGGGCTATCGACTTCCATGATCGACGCACTCAGCTCAGCTGGTTTGCAACACTTATGGTTAGGTTTGGATAATTGGATGCCCGCCTTTTACCAGCCACAAGTGGTTGACCAAGCAAAACAAGCTGGCTACTTAGTTGGGGTGTACGACTCCTACAATACCGCCATTGCAAAAGGCATCAACGATGGTTGGCTTACCGCGCAGCTACCGGATTCGATGCGTGAGCAATGTGCGATAGAAAACGCCGACGGTAAGCAACAGAAAGGATTTCGTGGCAACGGCTTTTACCTTAACCCTGCATGCCAATTAGGATTTGCGCAGCAACGCATTGAGGCGATTTTAAAATATGGCCGCTTTAACAGCCTGTTTCTTGATGTGGATGGGACCGGAATGGCACGTGAAGATTACTCATACCAAGAGGGCCAAGGAATGAAAGAAAGCGCGATGCTGGAGGCATTTAATCAACGCATGCGCTGGATAGCCAATGAACAGAATGTGGTTCTCGGCTCTGAAGATGGTAACAGCCTGACGACACAAGGGCTCGCCTTTGCTCATGGTTTAGAAACGGTAGGATTTGGCTGGACAGATCCGGATATGAAAACTAACCGTCAATCGCCTTATTTTCTTGGGGCATGGTTTCCAGACAATAAGCCCGATTTTTTCTTCAAACCCGCGCAAGTCAAAGAGCCGTACAAAACACTGTTATTTGCACCGCAATACCGTATTCCTCTCTATCAAACCGTGTTCCATGATGAGGTGATCAACAGTCACCACTGGCACAGCGATAGTTTGAAGTTTTCCAACGTGCAAGCGGAGCGAGATTTAATCGCCATGCTGTATAACACCCCAGCGATGATTCACCTTAGCCGTGATGAAGCGACGCCTAACAGCGCTCGAGTCAACGAATTACGCCGCTATCAACAAGGGTTTACACCAATCCATGAAGTCGTGTGGAACCAACCTTTAGTCGATTTTAAATGGCTTGATGAACAAGGGATGGTACAACAAACAACCTTTGGTGATGGCAGTAAAATTACCGCCAATTTCTCTACGCAGCCATATAAAAAAGAGGATAAGGAAATAGTTCCAGCCTTGAGTATTCAAGCTGAACTCAGCAATGGGCAAAACCTCATTTGGCCATCGGATACGCTAAAGACAGAAAAATAGTCTCATCTCTCACTCATTAAAAGATAAGTAACTCATT
Organism: Vibrio sp. V12_P9A6T4; assembly: GCF_963874835.1. NCBI lineage: Bacteria > Pseudomonadati > Pseudomonadota > Gammaproteobacteria > Vibrionales > Vibrionaceae > Vibrio > Vibrio sp. V12_P9A6T4. Next base: position 30,905 of record NZ_CAWNJO010000040.1, read on the forward strand.
AAAAGATAAATAATAGTGCGACACTTCAAGGAGGAAGTGTCCATTTCTGTTATTCAACAACCATAGCCAGTAGCACAAATACAATATGGGCAAACAAAACTAGACGACTGGTCTAATTTAAATTATAGTGCCGTCCATGAATACAAAAACCCATGATACTCGCCAACACATCCTTGAGGTCGGTTACCAACTGGTCGTAACCAAAGGCTTCACCAGTGTAGGCTTGTCTGAATTATTAAAAACCGCTGATGTGCCCAAAGGCTCTTTCTATCACTACTTTAAGTCAAAAGAGCAATTTGGCGAGGCACTGATTACGGACTATTTTCAGCACTATTTAGTACGGATTAATGCCCTTTTTGACCAAGAAGAAGGAAACGCCTATCAACACTTGATGCATTATTGGCAATGTTGGTATGAGCAGAGCAATGGCTTATGTAACGCACAGCGCTGCTTGGTGGTGAAATTAAGCGCTGAAGTTTCAGACTTGTCTGATGCGATGCGTATTGCTTTACTTAAAGGTGCAGATAGCATTATTGAGGCGGTCGGAAAATGTATCCAGCAAGGGATCGACGACGGCTCCATTCACGTACAACACAGCCAGCAAACCGCAGAATTGCTTTATAACCTTTGGCTCGGCGCAAGTTTGCTCAGTAAACTGCGTCAAGATAACCAAGGGCTTGCACAAGCGCTTACGAGCACCGAACACATTTTGCAAGGCCAGTGCCCTAGTTAAGATTTACCCCGCTATTTCGATAGCGGTTTTTTTGAAATCCAGACTAGACGACTGGTCTAATTTAAAATAATAAAGGACTCTCCAATGACTGAACAAACTAACCGCCGCATTGTACTCGCTTCACGCCCTGTCGGTGCACCAACGCCTGCTAACTTTCGCTTAGAACATGCGCCTAAACCAACACCTGCCGCTGGTGAAGTGCTGCTGCGTAGTGTTTATCTTTCACTTGACCCCTACATGCGCGGCCGCATGAGTGACGCTAAATCGTACGCCGATCCTGTCGCAATTGATGATGTCATGGTAGGCGGGAGCGTGTGTCAAGTGGAAGTATCAAACCACCCAAAATTTGAGCAAGGTGAGTGGGTACTCGCTTATACCGGATGGCAGGATTACGCTATTTCTAATGGCGAAGGTTTACTTAAACTCGGTAAAAATCCAACCTCACCCTCATACGCACTAGGCATCATGGGAATGCCCGGTTTTACCGCTTATATGGGTTTGCTAGACATCGGCCAACCGAAGCAAGGTGAAACTGTGGTAGTCGCCGCCGCCACTGGCCCAGTAGGGGCAACGGTTGGTCAAATTGCTAAAATCAAAGGCTGCCGCGTGGTCGGCATTGCTGGCGGTGAGGAAAAATGTCGTTACGCTAAAGAAGTATTAGGTTTTGATGAATGTATTGATCACAAAGCTGACGATTTTGCAGAGCAATTGGCTAAAACATGTGCTCAAGGGATTGACGTTTACTACGAAAATGTCGGTGGCAAAGTCTTTGATGCGGTTTTACCTCTGCTTAACACAGCAGCGCGAGTTCCGCTGTGTGGCTTGATTTCTCAATACAATGCAACGTCGCTGCCTGAAGGACCTGATCGTCTCTCTATGCTGATGGGCACCTTACTTACCAAACGTATTCGCATGCAAGGTTTCATTATTTTTGATGACTACGGCCATCGCTATAACGAATTTGCTACTGACATGACTCAATGGCTAAGTGAAGGGAAAGTGAAATACCGCGAGCAACTGATTGACGGTTTAGAAAACGCACCACAAGCCTTTATTGGTCTATTGGAAGGCAAAAACTTTGGCAAACTGGTTATCCAAATCAACCAACCACTTTAATAAGGACAGCACAATGATCAAACTTCATCACCTTAATAAATCACGCTCTAAGCGCATTATCTGGTTACTTGAAGAGTTAGGGGTTGAGTATCAAGTGGTTCCATATCAACGTGATAGCGTGACCTTTCTAGCACCGCCGGAGCTAAAAAGCGTGCATCCGCTAGGTAAGTCACCTGTGATTGAAGACAATGGCTTGGTGATTGCTGAATCTGGCGCCATTACCGATTACTTGATAGAAAAATACGGCCAACACTTTGCGCCTCAGCGTGGCAGCGTGGAATATGTGCAATACCAGCAATGGCTCCACTTTGCGGAAAGCTCTGCCATATTGCCGCTGCTATTAAAGATGTTTGTTGCCAAAGATGGCTGCCAAACCAATTTCCTTGGTGGCTATGCAGAAAGCGAAACGGCCAAAGTGATGAGTTATTTTGACCAGTGTTTAGCGGGTAAACGCTACTTAGTGGCCGACCAACTCACTGGCGCTGATTTCATGATGTCATTCATTGCTGAAATATTGCTGACCAACGGAGCGATTACTCACTTCCCGAATATTGAACGTTACTTAAAGCAGCTCGCCACTCACCCTGCTTATCTAAAATCGAACCAAATCGAAGCGCAATACGCCTAACCTTAGGTTCCTGATGACGCCACTTCGACGATAACGAAGTGGCGTTTTAATTTCCATTATGGAAATGACTACTTGATGTATTATCAATAGTGAAAAGTAACCAAGCACATTAGGATTAAACCACAATAATATAAGGGTTTAATTCATGAGCCATCCACTCGATACACAGCAACGCTTCCAAGCCATCGTCACTGACGCACACCTCTCGCCTAAACAAAAGTCGCACTTCCTTGCGCTAGAGGCCGAAGCAAGCTTGCCCTATCTGAAACTCTCTCCTGAGTTAGCTCGTGCAATGGAACAAGGCATTATCTGCGATATGTTTGAGGGCCATGCCCCTTTTAAACCACGTTACGTGTTGCCTGACTACGCAAAATTTTTAGCACAAGGCAGTGAGTATTTAGAGCTTTCGCCTGCCAGTAATTTTGATGAAGCACTCAATATGTTGACCATTTTGTACCATCACGTGCCTTCAGTGACTTCTATTCCTGTCTATTTGGGGCAATTAGATAGCGTGTTATTGCCCTATGTGGGCGAACTGAGCGAAGCGTCGATTTATCAAAAACTGAAGCTGTTTTGGATCATGCTTGATCGCACTCTGCCCGATGCTTTCATGCACGCCAACATCGGCCCGAGCGACAATATTATTTGTCGTACTATTTTACGTGTCGATGCTGAACTGAAACAGATCGCTCCCAACCTTACCTTCATGTATGACCCTTCTATCACTCCTGACGATTTACTGCGACAAGCGACCGATAATATCTGTCAATGCAGTAAACCGCACATCGCCAACTATCCGATTCATGCCACCGCCTATGGCGAGCAAGGTTTTGGTATCGTCAGTTGCTACAACTCACTTCCTTTAGCGGGAGGCTGCAATACTTTAGTCAGAATGAATTTAAAAGAGGCCGCGAAAAAAGCCAGTGACCGCCAAACATTTTTAGATCAGATTCTACCCACTTACAGCCAATATATGATTGAGCTGATGGATGTTCGAGCTGCTCATCTGCACCAACAATCTCATTTTTTTGAAGGTTTTCTGACTCAAGAAGGGTTGATTGAAGAATCCCGTTTCGCACCGATGTTTGGCATTTATGGCATGGCTGAAGCCGTTAATCTATTACTGGAAAAGGAGCAGAGTAACGCTCGTTATGGCCATGATGATATCGCCAACCAATTAGGCATCGCCATTTCCGCCAAGCTGGCCGACATTGTACAAAACTCACCAGTCAAATATGGCTTCAACGACCGTGCTTTACTGCACGCGCAAGGTGGTATTAGCCTTGATCTTGATGTCACTCCGGGCGTGCGCATCCCTTATGGCACCGAACCCAACCCGATTGAATATGTACAAGCAACGGCTGGACATCATCAATATTACACCTCTGGTATCAGCGATATTTTAACTCTGGATGAAACCATAAAGGCCAACCCAGAGGCGATGTTCAACCTATGTAAAGGAGCCCTCCACTCGGGCTATCGCGAATTTACGGCAAACGTGGCTTCGAACGATTTAGTTCGCATTACGGGTTACATGGTGAAACTGTCTGAAATAGCGCAATTTGAGCAGCGCGGATCACGCACCAACACCACGTTTCTTGGGGCAGAAGCGGCCAAAAACACCGCCGTGCTCAAGCGAAAAGCACGCGTGGTTAGCCATGAAATACAACCTGCTTATCAGCCAAGCTAATGGTCAGCCAAGCTAATGGTCAGCCAAGCTAATGGTGAGTGAAAAACAGCCGCTCCGAGCAAAAGTCAGCCGAGTGCTGACTTTCTCCTGCGTTGATGGCCCGGGCAACCGACTGGTCATTTTTATGCAAGGTTGCAACTTCAATTGCTTGTCTTGCCATAACCCACATACGATTCGTCACTGTCACCATTGCGGTGATTGTGTGCCAACCTGCCCATCGCAAGCACTGCGCCTCAATGCTGACCAGCAAGTCGAATGGCTAGCAGATAAATGCACTCACTGCGATCGCTGCATTGAGCACTGCATGCACCAATCAAACCCCAAAATTCATCACTACAGTGTTGAACAACTCGTGGAACTTATCCGCCGAAATCATTATTTCTTAGCCGGTATTACCATTTCAGGTGGGGAAGCAACCCTACAACTTCCGTTTATCATCGCTCTTTTCAAAGCCATCAAACACGATGAAGAATTGAAACACCTCAGCTGTTTTATTGATAGTAATGGCTCACTATCCGAATCGGGATGGGACAAAATCTCGCCCTATTTGGATGGCGCAATGATCGATTTAAAAACCTGGCAAGAGGAGACGCATCGGTGGCTAACCGGACGCAGTAACCATAGAGTGATACGCACTATTTTCCACCTCTCTAAACGGAATAAACTGCACGAAGTGCGACTGCTACATATACCGGACAAAAGTGATTTAGAGACTGAAATTACCGAAGTGGCGCATCTGATTAACCAGTTGCCTGCGAACGTCAGCATTCGGCTCAACGCCTTCCAGCATCACGGTGTGGTCGGCAAGGCCTTAACTTGGCAACCATGCAGTGAAGGTGCAATGTTGCAGTTTCATCGAAAACTGGCCGCTCAAGTACAGCGAACTGTTTACCTGCCGACACGCTACGCCTAGCGTCGAAAACCACCATGCCCATAGGCTACCTATATTAGATTAATAACCCGTACCATTTTGCCTAATGCATAACGCTCACCTATGATTATCCAAACAGGCACTAACCGTTTAGCAAAAGGCCGAGCACTCGCTCTCATCACATAAAAAGGAAAGCATCATGATTGAATGGGATTTCTTACATCTTTTCGATACTCAAGAGCTCTTTATCTTTTATTAACGAGAACCAATATTATTAACGAGAGCCAACCTCATTTTAAATAGCAGCCGCAATTTCACCTTCAATATCCTTTTGCGGCTCTTTTTGTACTGGCGGAACTTGCCCTTCTTCTACAGCGTGTTGGTAACATCCACTTAGCTTAATGGCTAAATACATGTCCGCACGAATCACCACGCCGCCATCACCCGTTGAAATTCCAGCGATCTCACACCATTTTCTCAAACTGCGTTTACGCCCCGCTAGCACTAAACGAATGCCTCGCTTTTTCAGAATGCTTTGCACGTCCGATAACATCGCCATGACGCTTAAATCTAAATGGGTAAAACTCGACACCGCATCAATAATCACACACCCCACACTCATGCCCGCCGATTCAGTGTGAAATAAAATACGACGTTTAAAGTAAGGCGCATTGAAATAAGTCAGCGGAGAGTTGAAACGATAAATCACCAAACCCGGTATTGGTTTCGCCTTCGCTGACGTATCAATCGTGCGAATCGTGCCTTTATCATCCAAACCCAATGTTTGATCACTTGGCCGCATCACGGTGCGTAAGAACTGGAACAGACCCAGTAATACCGCAAGAGTGATGCCTGGGATAACGCCAATGACCAATACAGCGATGAAGGTTAAGCTTGCCAAATAGAAGGCGTCTTTATCACGCTTGTGTAAACTCCAAATCCCTTTCAGATCCAACAACGAGATAGACGCGATAATCAACACAACTCCCAATGCAGCAATCGGAATGTATTGCAGTGGCTGATACGCCACAATCGCGACAAATCCAATCACAATCGCTGCAATAATCGAAACTAATTGCGATTTTCCACCATTAGCGTCATTCACCGCCGTACGTGAATCCGCCCCACTGATGGCAAAACCTTGTGAAAATGCAGAAGCGATATTAGCTAAGCCAAGCGCGCGAAACTCTTTGTCGGCGTCAATATCGTAACCATTTTTTGCCGCAAAACTGCGCGCAGTGAGCATCATACTGACAAAGCTCACCATCGCTAAGTTCAAAGCGGGCATGACTAATTCACGGCTCACCCCTAGATCAAATAGAGGGGTTTGGAATATCGGTAACCCACCTTGGATTAAACCAACGACTTTAACGCCAAGATGTTCAGCGCCAAAAAACCACACCCAAAATGCAGCAGCGATGATAGCCAACATCGCTGCTGGCCAATTGGGCCTGACACGCTTACACAGAAAATAAACCACCACTGTCAGCGCACTTATCAATAAGGTTTGCCAATGCAAATCAATCAGTAAGGATGGCGCTTCCACGATACGCTCTAGTAGATATTGCTGCTCATATTTCAGCCCAAACACTTTAGCAAATTGACCCACGATAATGGTCAGAGCAACACCGTTTAACAACCCAAGTAAAATAGGGCGAGAGAGAAAATCGGCTAAAATACCGAGTTTGAAACGACTGGCCAGCAAACACCATACACCAGTCATTGCCGTCATTGTCATGACCAACTGCCAGTGTTTGAGAGGATCGCCCATCGCCAGCGGTGTCACTACCGCCGCAATCACTGCGCAAGTTGCCGCGTCTGGGCCTAAGATCAACTGCCTAGACGTGCCAAAAATCGCGTAAACCAACATCGGCAATACGCAGGAATATAAGCCGACAATCGCGCTTACTCCAGTGAGCTGCGCGTACGCTATCGCGACAGGCAGTGCAACCGCAACCACAGAAAGCGCCGCACGTACGTCATCCATCAACCAGCGAGTTTCATAGTCTTTCAGTTGGTGTAAACCCGGCATCCACTGTTGTACAAATGCACTATTCAAATTGCTTCCCCCCTCTTCTCGCAACAAGGTTTTCACATTAAGCATAACTCATTGCTAACAAACTAGCGCTTATAATTGGCTGATTTTATTGAAGTATGAGAAAAAGAAAAAGTGCAGGAAAAAGATCGCCTCCATAGGTCGACTTATGTGAAAATAGCCCACTCCATTTCACTCGCCTAAAGTTGTACTTATGAAATTTCAAGCTGCCATTTTTGATATGGATGGACTGTTACTCGACACGGAACGTGTCTGCCTTACGATATTCGAACAAGCTTGCCACGCAGTTGGCGTCCCATTTTTAAAAGAGGTTTATCTCTCGGCTATTGGTCGCAATGCGGCAGGCATTGAACAAGCACTGCGCGCAGGCTACGGGCCAGAATTAGACTATCCGGTATTACATACGGAGTGGCGTAAACGTTACGATGCCGTGGTGAAACACCAGGCGATCCCAGTGAAAGAAGGGGTTATCGAGTTATTACAATGGTTAAAAGCCAATCGTGTTCCTACTGCTGTCGCAACATCAACCCAAAAAGACGTGGCACAAATTAAGCTGCGCCTTTCAGGCCTTGAGCAATATTTTGACTCGTTCACAACCGGTTGTGAAGTGACACATGGCAAACCCGATCCTGAGATTTATCTACTCGCTGCGCAACGTCTTGGCGCTGAACCGACCCAATGCTTAGCCTTTGAAGATTCTAATAACGGCGTGCGATCCGCCGTGAGTGCGAATATGATCACCTACCAAATTCCTGATCTCGTCGAACCCAGTGAAGAGGTTTTGGCGCTTGGACACCAAGTGGTCCCCTCACTACATCACGTTTTAACGGCCCTAAAAAACAGTAATTGATCGGTTTTTCATACGCCGCCTGTTTGATTTCGATTGCCATAACTAAACAGCGTGATATTGGTATTGCAATTACAGATAGCTAACAAGTAACAAGGGGGTATCATTGATACCCCCTTCTTTAGTCAATAAGAAATATTCGTTAATATTTAGGTGGTGTACCTTCACAATTAGAAACTACAGCATCAATTTGTATTAACGCATCCATAGGCAGCTCTGAAACACCAATCACGGTTCTCGCAGGTAGCTCATGGTTAAAGAAGGTTGTGTAAACTTCATTGACAATATTAATGTCATCCATATTTTTTATTTGAATATTGACTTTAACAATATCATCCATAACATGCTCAACACTCTCTACAATATTCTTTATATTTTCTAAACACTGCTTAACTTGTTCTTTTATTCCACCAGCAACAACTTCATTATTTTTTGGAGATAAAGGTAACTGACCTGAAATATGATTATAATGAGAAAAAGCAACAGAGTGGGAATAGTCGACTTCAGGTGCATTCACGGTATTATTTGCTTCAATCACAAGTAAGCGAGTATCTTCAGGAAGCTGTGGCGGTGTACCATCACCATGTGACACAACAACATCAATTTGCACCAATGCATTCATAGGCAAGTCAGCAACACTAACTAGGCTTCGCGCAGGCACATAACTTGGGAAAAATTGCCCACAGACTTCATTGATGGCTTCTGCATCAGATATATTTTTAAGAAATATCGTTGTTTTAACGATATCAGCCATCGTATGACCAATACTTTCTAAGATAGCATTAATATTATTCAAACACTGTTGACTCTGTTCTTTAATACCACCTTGTACTATTTCTCCCGTTTTGGGTTCAATCGGCAATTGAGCCGAGAGGTTATTATAATGAGAGAAGGCCGCGGTTTGAGAGTATAGACCTTGAGGTGCATGCTCAGTATTCCTTGACACTTTGATGAGCTCACAAGGCGCTTGTGGAGCAGTGCCTTCACCGTTTGAAATAAGAGCATCAATTTGCACTAAAGCATCACTGACAGGTAAAGCCGCAACCGCCGCTATGGTCACTGTAGGAAGCGGCCCCTGAAAAAAAGTGGGGTATACTTTTTTGATGGCATCAATATCTGAAATATTCTTTACAAAAATATTAATTTTGACCACATCATCCATAACGTGACCAATACTTTCTACGATAGACTGTATATTATTCAGACATTGCTTTGTTTGGTCATTTATACAACCAATAACAATTTCACCTGTTTTAGGATCTATCGGTAGTTGTGCTGAAATATTATTATAATGAGAAAAAGCGACAGTTTGTGTAGAGACAGCACATATAGGTGCATTTTCTGTGTTTCTTGAAACCTTTACAATATCGGCAGCCATATCGAAATTTATCCTATTATTAGTAGAAATACGTATTTATATTTAATAAGTGTTTTTGATAAAACAATCAAAGTGGCGAAATGGTAAGTTAAAAAAATTTCAGTAAATGTGACATACATTAAAATATTATTTGACTAGAAAGTCATCGCTTATATTGATAATGATTGATTAACGACTAATTATCCAAAATCGTGTTAATAACGTGGATTAAAGAATATTTATCCTAGAAATGATTCTAAAATTGTGAATATAATCTCATGAAACTGAATACTGCATTTTCTTGATTTAATCCAATAATGATAGGTTGTTCACAATAAGCTGCTGAAAATTTACACATAAACTCGATTAATATGCCATTTCAATCGTGATAAATGCATAAATTTCCTGAGTCACTTAGTTTCCTTACTCCATCAAAACGCACAATAGCATGCGTATATTGAGCTACTTAATGGCTTGTTTTCTGTTGAAACTGCTTCACGCTGCGCTTTTGAGCACTGCGGCGGTTGGCTTGCTTATCGCGCGGTTTGCGCTTCGGTTCACCGCTAGTAGGTTGGTCTGTCACTGGAAAATCGGTCAACGCCTGCAGAGGTAAAGCGCGCTGCGTTAAGCTGCGGATAGCCTCCAGCGCTTGGCTTTCACCATGGCAGACCAGTGAAATCGCCACACCACCTTGACCAGCACGCGCTGTGCGGCCAACGCGGTGAATATAAACTGGCGCACTAGGCGGTAAATCAAAATTGATCACCACTGGCAGCGCGTCAATGTGAATACCACGCGCCAGTAAATCGGTGGCCACCAGTACATCCACTTGATTCGCTTTGAAATCGGCTAACGTTTGCTCGCGAATAACTTGATCTTTTTCACCATGCAAAGCTGCCGCACGAATACCCGCTTTGAGTAATTTTTTCGCGACCGCGTCAGCACTATCACGGGCGCTAATGAATACTAATACTTGCTGCCCAGCACGCTGCTTAATCAGAGCAATTAATGCTTGTGCTTTACTGCCCTTATTCACAAGGTAGAGCTGCTCTTCAATTTCTTCCACCACTTGATTGGCTTGATTCGCCTCTATCTTTACCGGGTTATTTAACACGGCCAATGCCACCTGTTCGAGATCGGCGGCGAGTGTGGCGGAAAACAACAACGTTTGTTTGGTTTGGGGCATAAAACTGAGCAGGCGTTGTACATCCGGCCAAAACCCCATCTCTAACAGTCTGTCAGCTTCATCTAACACCACACAGTGCATCGACTCCAATGAGATCAGTTGCTGTGTGAGTAAATCAAGCAAGCGGCCCGGTGTCGCGACGATTAAATGCGGTAATTTGGCCAACTGCGCAAGCTGCTCTTCTTGGGCCACTCCCCCGCATAAAGTGCATAAGCTAATACCCATTTTGCTTGCCACGGTACTCAGCTCTTGGCTGACTTGTTGTGCTAATTCACGGGTAGGAACAATGACAACGGATTGAATTTCAAGAGTATTAACTTCAATCCGTTGCAGTAAAGGCAAACCATAAGCTAACGTTTTACCACTGCCCGTCTGCGCGAAGGCAAGCACATCTTGCCCAGAAAGTACGGCTGGAATAGCCAATTGTTGGATTTTGGTCGCCGTGTGTCGCGACGCAGGCAGCGCAGTCATCAAAGGGGCGCTTAAGTTAAGCTTAGAAAAATTCATAAACGACTAGCAGGGTGAAAAAGGTTGCGCCGAGTCTAAAGCTATTCATTCTCCATCACAACTGTCGATACGGATCAGGACTGAATCTGGCCGCCAGTACTCAAATTCACAGTCCATGATCTCGCCATCTTGTTTGTAATTAACTCGACAAATTTTCATTACAGATTGGCCAGCAGCTAAGTTAAGCGCTTTTGCCACATGAAGAGGTGCAGCCGTAGGGATTACTTCAAAACGAGAACGCGTGGTGATGTAACCGTATTTTTGCTGATAGAGATGCGTTAACGAAGCGGTTAAATTTTCCTCTAATATCTTTGGAAACCACTGCGCAATCAGGCAGTTTTCGACAAACAGTACCGCTCGCCCGTCAATCGAGCGCAACCGTTCAATAATATGAATGGGCGTAATTCGGTCAATATCCATCGCTCTTGCATACTCACGAGAAGCCATCACGCTGCGTACCGCAACTAGCTTAGTTTCTGCGATTCGGTGCTGCTCGCGGATCATCTGGTGGAAGTGGCAACGCGATAGCGGGTTATAATGAATTCGCGCCGGAGAGACAAACCAGCCACGCCGCTCTTCTCGGTAAATCAACCCTTCGGTTTCCAGTGAAACCAAAGCGTCTTTAATTGTAATGCGCGTTGTATTAAACAATTCACTCAATTCACGTTCAGATGGCAGTTTTTGTCTGTCGCTCAGCATCCCACTGCAAATTTGCTCACGAAGGGTGCCTTTAATGTTACCAAGTTGGGTCTTTTCTAAAGGAGCATTTGCCACTGGCAAAGCGCTGCGAAATCTCATGCGTGACCTAGTCCAATATTATACAAAGTGAATAAACGTCTTTTAGGCTACTTAAGGCAGATAACAGATTTATGACAGGCTAATTGATTGAATTTGAAATAAAAGTGCAATAGAAAATCATCAAAAATGTCAAATAACTACACCGAAAACGTCACAGTTCTTCCCTAGGATAAAAATCGAACTTACTGACCTAGTCCAGAAGGATAGCGACAATGAAAACCTTATTTACCCGCGCAGCGGCTGCCACAGCACTTGCGCTGACTCTTTCAACTTCGGCTTTTGCTAAAGAGGCTGATTTACAATCTTTGATCAACGCAGCGAAACAAGAAGGCCGAGTGTACAGTGTTGGTATGCCCGGCAGTTGGGCTAACTGGCAAGACACGTGGAGCGATTTAGGTAAGATTTATGGCCTAAAACACCAAGATACGGATATGAGCTCAGCGCAAGAAATTGCCAAGTTTGAAGCCGAAAAGAAAAATGCGACCGCCGATATCGGTGATGTTGGCTTTGCATTTGCTCGTGTGGCGGTGAAAAAAGGCGTAACTCAAGCGTACAAACCGAGCACTTGGAATGACATCCCTGACTGGGCCAAAGATAAAGATGGCCACTGGGCTCTGGCTTATACGGGCACCATTTCATTTATCTCGAACAATAATCTAGTCAAGAATGCGCCAAAAACGTGGAACGATTTGCTCAAAGGCGATTACAAAATCAGTATTGGTAATGTCGGTGTTGCCGCGCAAGCAAATAATGCCGTACTAGCCGCTGCTTTTGCTCATGGTGGCAGTGAAAAGAACCTCGATCCGGCAATCGAATTTTTTGCCAAACTCGCCAAGCAAGGTCGCTTATCATTTACAGACCCAAGTATCGCTAACCTAGAAAAAGGTGAAGTTGAAGTGGCCGTATTGTGGGATTTCAACGCCCTAAGTTACCGTGACCAAATTGACCGTAACCGCTTTAGCGTTAACATTCCGCAAGATGGTTCTGTGATTTCCGGCTACACCACCATCATCAATAAATACGCCAAAAACCCAAACGCGGCCAAGCTAGCACGTGAATACATCTTTAGCGATCAAGGCCAGATCAACCTTGCACAAGGCTATGCTCGCCCGATCCGCAGCAACGTTGCACTGCCTGCTGCGGTACAAAGCAAATTGATTGCTAACGATCAATACCAGAACGTGAGCCCAATTAGCGACTTTAATGCTTGGGAAAAATCAGCTCGCCAATTGCCACGTCAATGGCAAGAAAATGTCATTATCCACCAGCAGTAAGAGGCAACCATGAACAATAAGGTGATCCTTGTTGTTCTTGATGGACTCAATTATTCCGTAGCCCGTGATTGCATGGGCTACTTAAACGGCTTAATTGAGCAGCAAAGAGCAACCTTATACTCCCTACAATGTGAATTACCTTCGTTATCGCGTCCTTTGTATGAATGTCTACTCACTGGCGTAAAGCCTGTCGAAAGCGGCATTGTTCATAACCACATTGTGCGCCTTTCACATCATCAATCCATCTTCAGTTTGGCAAAAGAGCAAGGGCTGACAACAGCCGCAGCGGCGTATCATTGGGTCAGCGAGCTCTATAACCGCGCGCCTTTTGATGCAACGCGCGATCGTTTTACCTGTGATAAAACACTCAATATTCAGCATGGCTGTTTTTATCACTGGGATCACTATCCCGATGAAGCACTGTTTTTAGACGCCGAACACTTACGTCGTACTCATCAGCCTGATTTTTTACTGATCCATCCAATGAATATCGATGATGCTGGGCATAAGTTTGGCCTTGATTCAGGACAGTATCGTAATAGTGCACGCATGGCCGATGCGCTGTTATCTCACTTTTTAGAAAGCTGGCTAAACGATGGTTACCAAGTGATGGTGACCAGCGATCACGGCATGAACAATGACAAGTCACACGGCGGAAGATTAACCGAAGAGCGCAACGTCCCGCTGTTTGTATTGGGCGATCAATTTTCGCACCAAGCTTGTGAGATCAAACAAACTGAGCTCTGCGGCCTGTGCTGCCAACTGCTTAATCTTGATCACAATAAGCCCTTTTCTGCGGAGTGCTTAGCATGATCAGTAGCCAAGTAATTAGCAAGCCTAGCGCCGTGCTGAGCCAATCAACGCACTGGGCACGCAAACTCAAACCTGCGTTATGGCTTACTCCTTTTGCGCTGTTTTTCTACTTATTTCAGCTCGCCCCCATGCTGTGGGTTTTGTTCAACAGCTTTATCTCCGACGATCAATGGTCACTAGACCATTATCGCGAAATTTTCAGCTCATCCTTTATTTTGCAAGGGTTAGGCAACAGTTTGTGGCTCGCCATATGGTCCAGCGTCGCGGGCCTTGCGATTGCGGCAATGTTGGTCGCCTCTTTACGCCGAGTCGATGGCAAGCTGCGCGATGGTGTGATCGCCTTTACCAATATGAGCAGTAATTTTGCGGGCGTCCCTTTGGCATTCGCTTTCATTATTATTCTTGGGGTCAACGGCGCACTGACTTTGCTGCTAAAGCAATACGGTTTGATTGAAGAGTTCAACCTGTACGGCAAATGGGGACTGCTGGCGATGTATATCTACTTTCAGATCCCTCTTGGCGTGCTGCTGCTCTACCCTGCATTTGATGCACTCAGTGATGACTGGCAAGCGGCGGCATCTACTCTGGGTGCCAACGGATGGCAATATTGGCAGAAAATCGCCTTGCCTGTGCTTTCACCAGCCCTACTCGGCACCTTGATTATCCTAATCGCCAATGCGATGGGCGCGTATGCCAGCGTCTACGCACTCACATCCGGCAACTACAACGTCATTACGGTACGCATTGCCAGTTTAGTGGCGGGAGATCTGTTCTTAGAGCCCAATTTAGCCGCCGCCATTTCCGTAGTATTGATGCTAATTTTAGCCTTCATTACTGTGATCAATCAGTGGCTAATTGCGAAAAGCTATAGCGCAAGGAACACCCATGCAAAACGCTAATCCTACCCTTGATAAAATCACCTTTCATAAAAGTGTGGTCTATTCCATCGTGGGAGTGATGTTGCTGCCCATTTTGGCCACCTTGGTTTATTCCTTTTCTTCACGCTGGGGCGCAACGATTTTACCCGATGGCTTCACCTTTGACTGGTATCTCAAACTGCTGACCGACCCTCGCTTTCTCGATGCATTTGGCCGCTCATTGCTGATTGGCATCGCTTCTCTGGCACTCAGCGCGGTTTTGATTATTCCGGCGATCTTCGTGGTGTTTTACTATTTCCCTCGTCTCGATAAAGTGATGAACCTGCTGATTTTAATCCCTTTTGCGGTACCGCCTGTGGTCTCTTCAGTTGGATTACTGCAACTGTACGCCGATAGCCAATTTCCAATTGTGGGTACACCTTGGATTTTGATTGGCACTTATTTCACCATTGCGCTGCCGTTTATGTACCGTGCAATTGCCAACAGTTTTGAGGCGATCCATCTACACGATCTCATGGATGCCGCGCACCTGCTCGGCGCAAGCACCAGCCGTGCTTTTTTACTGATCGTACTGCCAAACATTAGAAAAGGGTTGATGGCTTCGCTATTTCTATCCTTCTCTTTTCTACTTGGCGAGTTTGTATTTGCGAACATTCTGGTCGGCACGCGCTATGAAACCTTGCAGATTTATCTCTACAACATGCGTCAGACTAGTGGTCACTTCACCTCCGCGTTAGTGATGACTTACTTCCTATTTATCTTTTTACTGACTTGGCTCGCCAGTCGTTTTAGCCGAGGATCCACTCAATGAATTCCACGACCCACACAACCTCTCGTTCTGATTACGTCCACGTCGACAACCTCACCAAACGTTTTGGCAACAATACCGTTTTTGAAGGGATTGAATTTTCCATTGAGCAAGGGGAATTTGTCACGCTACTTGGTCCGAGCGGCTGCGGGAAATCGACCTTATTGCGCAGTTTGGCTGGCTTAAATCCCGTCGATGACGGCGAAATTTGGGTCAACGGTGAAAACATCACTAACCAAACACCACAGCAACGCGGCATTGGCATGGTGTTTCAATCCTACGCTCTGTTTCCGAATATGACGGTGGCTGAAAACATCGCCTTTGGCCTCAAAATGCAAGGGCAAGACAGAGCTTACATCGCGCGTGAAGTGCAAAAAGTGGTCGAACTGGTTTCGCTGATAGGGAAAGAAAAACACTATCCCAACCAGCTCTCGGGTGGACAGCGCCAACGCGTCGCTTTAGCTCGCGCCTTAGTGGTCAAACCGCGTATTTTGCTACTTGATGAGCCCCTTTCAGCACTGGATGCCAAAATTCGCAAACACTTGCGCCAGCAGATCCGTGATATTCAAAAAGAGCTCAATCTCACCACCGTATTTGTAACCCATGATCAAGAAGAGGCGATGATTCTCTCTGATCGTATTTTTTTAATGCACCAAGGTGAAATCGTTCAGCAAGGCTCCCCAGAAAGCATTTATACTCAGCCAGCCAATGAGTTTGTGGCTGGTTTTATGGGCCATTACAATTTAGTAGAGGCGGCCACCGCCAAGCAGTTGTTTAACATAGACACGGCTTGGAAAGTGGCTATTCGCCCCGAATCCATCTACGTCAAAGAAGCTGGGCGGAGCTATGGTGCCCATGTTTCTGCGCCGCAACATGGCACCATCAAGCATCACCAATTACTGGGTAATGTCATTCGCTACCATGTGGATGTGCGAGGCTGCGAGCTCACGGTCGATTTACTCAATCGTTCATCAGAGCGATTATTTGCCACTGGCAGTCAGCTAGAATTACTGTTTAACCTTAACGAAATACAACCTGTGAGAGCCTAAATAGATGCCGACACCTCTATACGTTTTTGATATGGACGACACATTGATTGACGGCGACTGCGCAATGATTTGGAGCGAATATTTGGCCGATAAGGGCATAGCGAGCGACCCTGATTTTGTCGCGCAGGATAGGCTGATCATGTCACGCTATGCCAGCGGTGAAATGGACATGGAAGATTACCTCGATTTTGCGATGCAACCTTTGCTCACCCTGCCCACAGAGCAAGTCCAGCGCTTGGCGGACGATTGTGTCGCTACACGCATCGTACCTAGGCTATTTCCTCAAGCCAAAGCACTCATTAAACAGTTAACGGATGAGCGTATCCAAATGCTCATTATTTCGGCGTCGGTCAGTTTTTTGGTTAAAGCTGTCGCCCGTAAAATCGGCGTTGCAGAGGCGATGGGTATCGATATGGTCATAGAGAACAACCATTACACCACGCATATTTTGGGAACACCCACCTACCGAGACGGTAAAGTCACTCGCTTAAACGAATGGCTAGCTGAGCGCCCACAATACGTGGGTCAAGTGCATTTTTTCACTGACTCGATCAATGATTTACCTTTGTGTCTACACGCCGATTTCACCTATTTGGTCAACCCATGCACGCGCCTCATCCAATACGCGCAGCCCCAACAATGGCCGATATTAAAGTGGGGCTAATCACATCCTCTACTTTTGATGAACCATGTAGCTTGAGGCGCTGGCGGTAAACTTCTAGTATGAAGACAATAAGTTAACCGAGCCTCTCGCCATGAGCATGAAACATCGCATTGCCTTTATCTCTCTTTTACTGTCAACTCTCAATGCTTGCTCGCCGGAAAATAGCGCGCAAGCATTGGGCACTTTAGAGCGAGACCGCATCACTTTTTCCGCCACCGCCAATGAGATCATTCGCGCGCTTCCTGTCGCGGAAGGCAGCGCAGTGCATGCTGGCGAAGTATTGGTTCGACTGGATACCAGAAATCAGCAGGCGGTGCTGGCCCATGCACTCGCAGAGGCGACCAAAGCGCAAGCGTATTTGCTCAAACTGAGCAATGGTGAACGCCAAGAAGACACGGCGGCCGCACAAGCCAAAGTCAATCGCGCGCAAGCCACACTGACAGAGGCGTTGCAAAACTTCAAACGTGTGGAAGAACTGGTCGGTAAAAAGCTCCTCAGCCAATCAGAAAAAGACAGCGCCACCGCCACGCGTGATGCCGCTCGCGCCGAACTCGATTCTGCAAAAGAAGAGTTTGCTAAGCTCACCGCTGGCACTCGCCCTGAAGATATCGAACAAGCGCAAGCGGCGCTGACCGCCGCCAAAGCCGACATCTCACTGCAACAGCAAAAGCTCGACGAGTTAACCATTGTCGCCACACGCGATGGAATTTTGGATAACCTCCCATACAACTTGGGTGAGCGCGTCCCAAACAACGGCATTGTCGCTATCATCCAAGCCAGCCGCATCCCTTATGCTCGTGTCTACGTTCCCGCACCACATCGTTTAGCGGTCGTGCCGGGCGCACAGTTTCCAGTGCATATCGACGGTATAAAAGAGCCGCTGCAAGGCACTGTGCGTTGGGTGGCAACGGAACCCTCTTTCACGCCTTACTACGCACTGACCGAAAATGAACGCGCCCGCTTAATGTATCTAGCCGAAGTGGATCTGCCCGGATCCGCGCAATCGCTCCCTTCTGGCATTCCGGCGCAAGTCGATTTAGCGAGGCAAAAATAGTGACTGAACTCGCCATTCACGCCCGTAATGTGGTCAAAAAATTTGGTGATTTCACTGCGATTGAAGGCATCAATCTGAGTGTCCCCAAAGGAACCATTTACGGTTTTCTCGGCCCAAATGGTTGTGGCAAATCGACCACAATTCGCGTACTCACGGGTTTATTAAGCCCTACCTCTGGCAGTGTTGATGTGCTGGGGTTAGCGATCCCAAAACAATCCGAGCAATTGCGCCTAAAAATTGGTTATATGACACAAAAATTTTCGTTATACGATGATTTAACCGTCGAGGAAAACCTACAATTTATTGGACAAATTTTTGGTATGCCGCGCAAAGCATTGGCACAACGACTCAATGAACAGTTGTGCACTTATGGGCTTGATCAGCGCCGAAAACAACGCGTAAGTGGGATGAGTGGCGGCCAAAAGCAGCGCTTGTCACTAGCAGCAGCCACGATGCATAAACCTGAACTGCTGTTTTTGGATGAACCAACGTCGGCGGTCGATCCTGAAAATAGACGGGAATTTTGGGAACAATTGTTCGATCTTTCAGACCAAGGCACCACCATTTTGATCACCACTCACTACATGGATGAAGCGGAACGCTGCCACCGTTTAGCCATCATGGAATCGGGTTTAATTCGTGCAGATGGTGAGCCAGAAACCTTAATGAACACGATGGGCGTTAACATTGTCGAAGTCCGAGCCCATAATTTGCGCCAATTAAAAGAAAAAGTCATGGCTCGGGCGGAGGTTCGCTCTGCTGCACAACTTGGCATCCGCTTGCGGATCCTTATTCATCAACAAGTCACACAACCTATCGCGTGGCTAAAAACAACCTTCCCTGAACTGGCTGAAGCTGAGATGAATCTAGCTCGCCCAAGTTTGGAAGATGTCTTTGTCACTGTGACTGGCAAGGGGCGTCAATGAAAGCACTGTTTCGAATGAAAGCGGTGATGGTGAAAGAGATACGCCAACTCTCGCGAGACAGAATTACGTTTGGCATGGTAGTGATGATCCCACTGATCCAGTTGTTGCTGTTTGGCTTTGCCATCAATACTGACGTACGCAATATTCCGATCGCCATCGTTGATCAAAGTGAAAGTACCCTCGGACGGTTAATTGTGGAGTCAGTCAAAGCCACACAAGTTGTGAGCGTCAAACACACTTTTGCCACAGCAGAGCAAGCTGAACATGCAATTGAACAAGGTAACGTGAGAGCAGCGCTGATCCTGCCAAAAGATCTCACCCAGCGCGCGGTGCAAAATCGCGTGTTAGGCCAGTGGATTGTTGATGGCTCCGATACGATGATCAGTGCCTCCATTTTAGGTCTGCAATCCATGCCGCTGACCGATTTTGATTTTGACATTCGTCCAGCTACCGTCAAAACCTTTGAAGTCACGCTGTTTTATAACCCCACTCGCCGCTCTGCGGTCAATATCGTACCCGGTTTACTGGGGGTCATTTTAACCATGACGATGATCCTCTTCACCAGTGCCGCGATTGTGCGAGAAAAAGAGCGCGGCAATTTAGAACTGCTGATCACAACGCCAATTCACTCTATTGAGCTTATGGTCGCCAAAATTGTACCCTATATTTTTGTCGGATTAATTCAGGTCTTCATCATCTTGGGCTTAGGGCATTTTATTTTTGACGTGCCCATTAATGGTGCGATCAGCCAAATTCTCTTCGGTACGCTGCTGTTTATCGCCGCCAGTTTGACCTTAGGTTTGGTGATTTCAACCATTGCTTCCACTCAACTGCAAGCCATGCAAATGACTGTTTTTATCTTACTGCCTTCGATTTTACTTTCTGGATTTATGTTTCCCTACGAAGGCATGCCAGTAGCAGCGCAGTGGATTTCTGAAGCGTTGCCCGCGACCCACTTTATGCGCATGATCCGCGGGATTGTGTTGCGCGGTGCTAACCTCATGGATCTATGGCAAGATGCGTTATGGATGTTGAGCTTTACCGTCGGTGGGATTATCGTCGCGTCTTTGAGATTTAAGAAATCTCTTGATTAACGCCATTCACATTTGAAGGCTAATTTTTAAGCCAAAAGAAGGAAACTAACATGTTAAAGTCACTGATGACCAAAGCGTTATTGTGTGTAGGCCTGATCTCCAATACCTCAGATGCATTGGCATCGGAGCGCTCAACGATAGCATGGCAATGGATTGAAAATGGCGCGCTTTTAGTCGATGTTCGAACCGCAGCAGAATTTGCAGCTGGCCATATTGAAGGTGCGCTAAACTACCCACTTGATACTGTTAGCAGTGCTTTTTCTCACATCGATAAACAACAACCGATTGTGGTTTACTGCCGCAGCGGCAATCGATCGGGCCAAGCCATGGCCTATTTACTCGAGCAAGGGTTTACTCAAGTACATAACGGCGGCGGTTTAGAGGAAATGATCATTCATCCTTCGGCAATAAAGCCGCTCAATTGATGTTAGCCTACTCACATTCACGTTATCGCTCTTGTTTGTTCTTAATTGGCTCTCAAAGCGCAACAGAAAGACACCGCTTGTTATTCGGCAACAATGATCGATTTTTTGATTGGAACGTAGAAGATGTTCGATAACCAATCTCAACGGTATACAGCATGCAAACGTACAAAACCTTACGCTTGATCCTAGGCGATCAGCTCAACATCAAGCACTCTTGGTTTAACAAAACGGATGACTCCGTACTGTACGTGATAGCTGAACTTAAACAAGAAACAGGCTATGTAAAACATCACATTCAAAAAATCTGCGCCTTTTTTGCCGCGATGGAAGCTTTTGCCGAATTATTGCAAAGTGAGGGACACCAGGTTCTCTACTTGACCCTTGATGAAACTGCCGATTATTTGCAGCTACCACCATTGATTAGCGATCTGTGTCATCAGATCAACGCAGAATACTTTCACTATCAGCGACCTGATGAATACCGAGTTTGGCAACAGTTGCAGGAGCTAAACCTCTCTCATACACAAGTGACTTGTTTTGATACTGAACACTTTTTATTGCCTTTTGACGAGATCACTCAGCATTTTAACACCAACAAAACCACTATTATGGAGCCGTTTTATCGCAAAATGCGTAAGCGATTCGGTATTCTTCTGCAAGATGATCATCAAACGCCTTTGGGTGGGCGTTGGAATTTTGATCACCAAAATCGCAATAAGCTCAGCGCGCAAGACATAGAAAACCTACCCAAACCACTTAGCTTTCAAAACGATGTCAGTGCAATTTATAACCGTTTACAGCACCATAATATTCACGTTTTCGGCCTGTATACTCCTTCATTGTTATGGCCGATTAACCGCTCACAAGCGCTGTCATTATTGGCCCACTTTTGTCAGTACGGCTTGCCGCTGTTTGGTCGCTTTCAAGATGCAATGACGGCAAAGAGCCCACATCGTTGGAGCCTCTACCATAGCCGGCTCTCTTTTGCACTCAACTGCAAACTACTATCGCCTGCAGAAGTCATTCAAAGTGCACTCATGCGATTTGAGAATGACAATACGATGGATTTAGCACAAATCGAAGGATTCATTAGGCAAATTTTGGGCTGGCGTGAGTACATTCGAGGCATTTATTGGGCGAACATGCCCCAATACGCCAAGCACAACGCCCTTGACGCTCAACGACCTCTTCCTCACTATTATTGGACAGGGGATACTCGTATGCATTGTGTTAAACAAGCCGTAACTCAATCACTGGAGTTTTCCTACGCACATCATATCCAACGTTTGATGATCACGGGTAATTTTGCACTCCTATCAGGTTGCGAGCCGGATGAGGTGGATGACTGGTACTTAGGTATTTATATTGATGCATTGCAATGGGTAGAAATGCCCAATACCCGAGGTATGGCTCTGTTTGCTGATGGAGGAATTGTTGCCACCAAGCCTTATGCCGCAAGCGGCTCTTACATCAATAAAATGAGTGATTACTGCAAAGATTGTCACTACCAAGTAAAGAGCCGTAGTGGTCTAAATTCATGTCCATTCAATAGTTTATATTGGCAGTTCATGCTCATTCATCGTGAACGGTTAGCCAAAAATCCAAGGATAGGCATGATTTATAAAAATTGGGACAACACAGAAAACGCCACTCAACAAGCAATCTTAGCTCAAGCTCAATACTATCTACACCATATTGAAGAGCTGTAGTTCGTCGGTTTACTGGTCACGTTTTGATTTATGCAATTTGGTGAGCACGCTGCAAGTAACTATAATCATGCTATTCGATTAAATATCAGTGAGTGATTATGCAACAACAGCAAGTCCATATGGACCAACGTATTTGCCAGCAATGCTCAGAAAAACAAAGCTTGCCTTTTGACTTCACCATGGCTTTCCAACCCATAGTTAACGTTGCAGATAACACCATCTTTGGCTACGAAGCACTCGTACGAGGTCTGAATAATGAATCGGCTTACTCCATCATTGAACAAGTCAGTGATGATAACCGATACCGCTTTGACCAACTTTGTCGAATCAAAGCGATTAAACTCGCGGCTAAACTAAAACTGTCAGGTATTTTGAGCATTAATTTTTTACCTAATGCCGTTTACCAACCAGAACGTTGTATCCGCACCACATTAGAGGCAGCAAAGCAGTTCGGTTTCCCGACAGAACGGATCATGTTTGAATTTACTGAGGTGGAAAAAATCGTAGACACAGCGCACATAAAACGGATCGTCGCTTATTACTCCAACCTAGGATTTACTACCGCGATTGATGATTTCGGTGCAGGCTACGCCGGGCTTGGGCTATTGGTTAACTTCCAAACTAAAATAGTAAAATTAGATATGTCACTGCTGCGTAATATCGATCAAGACATCACAAAGCAAGCAATCGTCCGTCATACTGTCGCAATGCTCATTGAGCTAGGGATTTGTCCACTCGCTGAAGGTATTGAAACTCAACAAGAAATGTTATGGCTAAAACGACTCGGCATTGAACTCATGCAAGGCTACTATTTTGCGAAACCTGAGTTTGAAGCGTTGCCTACAGTGACGTTTTGAACCATAACATCAGCCTCTAATTTTGTGGATCCATCAAACCACGAAATGCTTGGGCATAAGTTTCAACTGTTCAATACGGCCCGACATGGCTGTTTCCACCTCGGCTAACCACTCATAACGTTTAGTATATAGACGGCGTTTATTGCGATTTAGCGTCTCAACACCTTTGCGGTTTGGCGTGGTTGGCAAACGGTACAAATATTTGCTCATTTTCTCTGCTTCGTACTCTGTCCACAGTTCATCGTAATCAAAGCTTACTGATTTGCGCTTTGAGCCAATATAACGCAACGCTTGATACATATGGCCGCGGTTAGAAATCGCATACAGGTTCTCAACCCCTAAAATACGCGCTAGCGTCATGATCATTTCAACCATCAGTGCTTTGGTTCTTAAACCGTGAGTCGTGCGCGTCAAATCTTTAATGATTTGATTACGATCGGTCACACCACTGCTTGGACCTTGTAGTGAACCAATGTAAATACTGCGCCCTTGATCAGAAACATTGAAACTGATCGAGTAAATTTTCTGCCCTTTTTCATCCGTCAGTTGCAGCCCCAACGAACCTTCTCTTATCTCTCCACTGCACAGGCTTAATGAATAACTCGCCCCATTTTTGTCGTAAAAATCAAAAATAGAGAAGCCTGATTCTGAGAAAAACTTCGCAGCATTAAAGCCAAACTGTTCAACTAAGTAGATAAAATGTTGATTAATGTGCCATGTACGCTCTTTGGCAGACCAATTGACGCAGAGATAAGGTTTTAATGGTTTTTCCAAAAACTGTGGACATTGCTTCAATACCTCCGCTAACTCGGAGCACGAAAACAGCCTCAGCATACTTTTTAGAGCATAGGCATTGGTCACTCCCCATAAACAAAAACGGATATTCTTCCTGATTTTAGACCAGCCTTTGGTATTGGGGTAAATCGTTTCGGAGAGTTCAGACAGGCTAAACAGGTAGTCGAGTTTATTTTCAATTATCATAGTATGGACCAGAATTTCAGCAGCTAGGACAGCCTCAAACATTGGGGAGTCGCTCATTGAAAATAATGTACAGTGTTTCATTGAGGGGTGCTGTCCTGAGTTTGTATGAAAATGTCAGCCTTCGTCATTAGCTATTTACTTAGCGCGCTAACTAAATTATATTACTTAGCACGCTAAGTAATATGTGACTCGTTATGATTGAAAATACGCACACCCTGAAAGAATTATCACTCGCTGAGCAGTTTGCTCGTCTCTCACGCTTATGGAAAATGGTGGCGGACCGAGAACTCTCACCCTTGGGCCTTACCCATCCTCGTTGGACCGCATTGTGGAAATTACAGCGTCTCGGTGACAACGTCAGTCAAAAAACCTTAGCCGAAGCGTTAGAAATAGAACTGGCTTCTTTAATGCGAACTTTAAAGCAGCTCGAAGAACAATCGCTGATCGAACGTCACTGCTGTCACAACGATAAGCGCGCTCGAATCGTCAGTTTGACGAGTAACGGGCGTGCTCTTATCAAGCAGATGGAAACCCGTATTTTGCAAGTTCGCCAAAACTTACTGGGTAATATTGACGATCAACAATTGCACCAACTGACTCTTACGCTCGAACAAATCTCACACAACGCTCTAGATACGCTCAGCAAACCGATAGCAACACCTTCAAAGGAACAATAATTACTTATGACACCTGATCAAAAATTTGCACTTTGGATCAAATATTCCATCGTCGCTTTTGTGGCGCTCTTTGCCTATTTTTTGGTGGCCGATTTGGCTATGCCTTTAACACCGCAAGCCATGGCAACGCGGACTGTGACCAAAATATCTCCCCGAGTTAATGGTCAAATCAGTGATGTTTTTGTCACTAATAATCAAACCGTACACAAGGGTGAAGTACTTTTCACCATCGACCCACAACCCTATCAACTGGCGGTAGAGCAGGCCCAACTCAATTATGAACGTGCGGTACAAGGTAACGCTCAATTGGATGCATCGATTGCAGCCGCAGAAGCTAATGTCACGGCAAGCCGTATCGTTGCCGATCAAAAGTTGCGCGAAGCTAACCGATTAAACACTCTGTTTGCACGCAATGGGACTTCTCAACAACTTAAAGACGATGCACAAAGTGGCGCTACCGCCGCGAAAGCCAATTTGGTTGCAGCGCAAGCTCACCTGCAAGAATTGCACGTCAGTCGAGGTAATAGTGACGAGAGTAACGTCAGCATTCGCGCCGCTTTGAACCAATTGGCGCAGGCCAAGCTAAACCTTGCCTACACACAAACGCTAGCAGAGCAAGATGGTGTCATTACCAACTTACAGCTTGAAACGGGCACCTACGCCGCAGCAGGTACGCCGTTAGTTGCGTTGGTAGCGACGGATGTAGACGTGATTGCTGATTTTAGAGAAAAAAGCTTACGCCATTTCCCAGACAATAGCCTCGCCCTAGTTGCTTTTGATAGCAAACCCGGCGAAGTCTTTACCGCGCGTATTCGTAGCCTGGATGCTGGGGTAAGCACTGGTCAGTTTGATGCGAATGGGCGTTTAGCCACTCCAACAGAATCTAATCGCTGGGTGCGTGATGCACAACGCATGCGTGTGCACCTTTCGCTCGATGAAACGATGTCAACATTGCCTTCCGGTGCTCGTGCGACGGTACAGTTGCTACCAGAAAGTGGCCCGTTTGCTTGGCTGGCAAAAATGCAAATTCAGTTTCTGAGCACTCTGCACTACGTCTATTAAGCGGAGTAAAAAATGCGACTTTGGGATCATCCATTATCTGAAAATGACTTTCGCCAATGCGTCAGAATAGCAACAGGTGCGACGCTTGGTTTTACCTTTTGTAAACTACTGGGTTGGAACTACGGGGTATTTTTTACCGTAACACCGATGCTGTTACTGGGCATGGTGCCCGTCATGAATGCGCACGCCGCAAAGCAACTGCTTGCTTCCGCCGTCGTTTGTGGCTTAGAAGTAGCCATTCTCGGGGGGCTGTTTGGCGCTCATCCGGCACTGATGACGATGATGGCTTTTGTACTGTTTCTCTACAAATTTGCTTGTATGTCGAAAGGCAGCTTATTCTTATTTGGAGCGAACAGCGTATTGAGCTTGAGCATCATGCTGCACTTTGCAAGCTACCCCACAACTGATCTTAACGATCTGATTACCAGCAACTTTATCGCGAATTTGCTTTCGGTAATGGTCGCTTATCTGGTGACATTCTGTATTCCCGACGCACAGAAAAGGCAACCTCCCGCTCATGCAAGCGTGGCCAAAGAGTCACACCGTATGCGTCATGAAGCGCTCATGGGCGCAACCATTGCCACACTCTCTTTCGTTGTGTTTCAAATATTCGATCTGCAAGATTCAATGTCCGCGCAAGCCACAACCTTGTTGCTACTTTTCCCGATGCATTGGAACGGAGCGCTAGGCTACGCACGCAAACGCGCGATGGGTACTCTGCTTGGTGTCACTTTCGGTATTGCGGTCCAACTGCTACTCTACGATTGGTCAGGTCAGCTTTTATTTGTTATTCCGCTGCTGTGGATAGGTGCGATGCTCTTTAGCTACTGGCATGTAAAAGAATCCAGCGGTTCAGGGGTCGGCTTTGGCTCATTGACTACCTTGGGGATCTTGTTTGGTCAATATTTGACGCCGGGCAATGATTTAATTTTCAGTGCCCTGTACCGAGTCGGCAGTATTTTGTTTGCTATTGTCGCCACATTACTTACAACCTATGTGATCCATCGATTGCTGAATCAATTCAAAGCCACCCAATTTGGCCAGTAATTAAAAACCCTGCACATAGGTGCAGGGTCAACATCACAGCAAACCTTTATTCAAAGGATAAGCGTGCCGAATTTAATACACCCGTTAAACCTTGATAGTGATCCGCCACGACTAAACGCCACTGGCCTTGCACGTTCATTTGTTGCATTCCGCTGAGTGTAAAGCGAACACGATAAGCCGTGTTGCGATCATACTGGTTATACGATTTTAAGTTCCAATAGCCACCATCAGGTGCATACAACTTGACTGAAACATCACCCACAAATGGGTGTTCAATATTAAGTTGAATAGTGGCCGTTTCCGCATTTCCTTGATAAGTCACATTAATCGGAAGTGCTAACTCTCCTTGTGCATGATCGGGAATGGCAAAAGGCCCTTGTAAATCATAGATGGCTTGTTGGGGCGAAGTCGGTTCAGTGGGTGACGTTCCTCCGTCATTACTCCCATCTGGACGTGTATAAATCGCCGCAATGTGTGGTGCGCTCAGGCCAATCGCTCGCACCGAGTTCGCGTAGTCAGTGACACCACATGCTTGACCTTTACACACTTTGCTTGGGTTAGAGAATGTGTAAGAACGGCTATGAATACCAAATAAGAAACCATAGGCCATGGTCGTCGCAAATTGGCCTTGAACCCCATAACCATACGCATCTTGCTCTGTACCATTTGAAAGATGAGGTTCGCCATTGTACTGTTCATGAGCATGGTTCAAGCCCAAATTGTGGCCTAATTCGTGAATAAACGTATCATCGCCACACTCATTCAAATAGCTATGACTGTACATTCTAGATTGCGCATAACGCGCACTATTGTTCCAATACGCGGCAGGGATTATCCATGCTAGACCACAGCTCAGCATGTAAGTACCATTGCCTTTATCTTCATAATCAGGAGAATTTTTAATATCTAGATTACGAAACAGCGCCACCATATCCGCGCCAACCTGCTTACGATATTGCTCAATATCGGCAAACGCCGGATCTTGTTTATTGCCGGGAGTAATCGCATCAAGCGCCTGCTCTTGCGATTTTTTCAGCCCTCTTTGCGTATCGTATTTTACTTCTTTCGTGCCAATTAAGTTGACTTTGATGTCCAGACCACTTTGACGCAGAATTTCATTTCCCACGTTAAATCGGTGCTGGATTTCAGCCACGTGATCTTGCTGAAACCACTCAGCCGTGCCAGGTGTGTAAACACCTAGAATATCAATTTCTGTGGTTGCGCTACTCGGTAACGCATGCGTTGCTAACACCACGGCTAATGCCAATGACGCTATTTTCATAAAAACTCCTACATTATTTATTTTATTAACACACAAAGCCGTGCGTTTTAGGTATCAATGGCTGGTCGAGGTTTCGTCATAGCCATGATTCGGTGGTACTCGGTAAACCCATGCTTCACTACCGTTGCCTTCAAGCTTGACTTGGCCACTGGGATGACCAATAAAACCAAGTATTGCCGTTTTGCCGAAAGTGAATGTGGCCGGGTAAACTTCCCCGTCGAGTTCAAACTGCCCAGACCAAGTCCGGACGCCTTCATTCTGAATTTCTGATGAAGTGACTTGGATATTGACTGGCTGGTTATCAGGCATAGTGACCGTGACAGCATCGCCCATTGCCAGAACTCGGAATTGTTCAATATTTTCGATTTCGATCGCTTTGATTTCCGTCACTGCATCACTTTTCGGCCTAATGGCTTGCAACGCTGGGCTTGGGTTGATGTCGTGCCATACTTCATCAACGGTTTGCGCCGCAAGCATGCGCTCTTCAGTGATAGGCTCGGAATTCAGAGCAGAACGAGCATCTCCAGCGCTCGATGCATCTTCTCGTGGTGGCTTCATCAGCTGGCGCTCATCAGCAACTGTTGCGGCTTTAAAATCAGTATCCTCGTTATTATTCGGTGCTTTGGGGGCAGGCACTAATGTTAATGAACTATGGCTAATGTAATATTTACCAACAATGAGACCGAATATTGCTAATAACAAAATGGTCATTATCTTAACTTTCAAACTTTATATCTCCGACAATTAGATGTGGCATATATATAGATACATAAGATGTATGAA